>CALFBL010000079.1 GCA_937951695.1 uncultured Granulosicoccaceae bacterium
TAACCGCAATAAGAATGAAGCCTTTGTTCGCATCGCGAGACTTCAGGTTCAATACCGCCTGCACGGCGTCGCCGTTCTGCGGATCACAGCCCAAGCCGTAAACCGCCTCGGTGGGGTAGGCAATCACATGGCCGGCAGCGATAGGCTGCAGGGCCTGCGATGGCGTCAGTAACGACGTCACTCTTCGCTGGTAGCCGCTTTTTTGGTGGTGGCTTTCTTCTTCGAAGCGGCTTTCTTTTTGGCCTTTTTCTTGGCGCTGGATTTTTTCTTCGACGCCGACTTCTTCTTAGCCTTCTTCTTTGTTGTGGCTTTTTTCTTGGACGCAGCTTTTTTGGCAGCGGCTTTCTTTTTGCCGCGTTTTTCGGGTGCTTCAGCCAACATCTTCAAGCAGGTTTCAATGTCCAGATTTTTCGCATTCTCGTGATCCGCTTTGGCAATACGGGCGTTTTTATTGCCGTCGGTAATGTACGGTCCCCAACGACCGTTGAGTATTTGCACACCTTCTTTTTCAAAGTTTTTGATCAAACGGTTGGCATCGGCAACCTTTTTCTCAGTCACCAATTCAAGCGCGCGCTCGAGCGTGATGGTGTAAGGATCGTCCTCCTTAATGGAGACAAACTTCGAGTCGTATTTTACGTAAGGACCAAAGCGTCCGATACTGGTGGTGATCTTTTCGCCTTCGGGAGATTCGCCCAGGGTACGCGGTAGGTCGAACAGTTTCATCGCCTCTTCGTAGGTGATGGTGTTCATTCGCTGACCGGGTCTGAGCCCGGCAAATTTTGGCTTGTCCTCGTCGTCTCGGGTACCGATTTGTACGAACGCGCCGTAGCGACCGATGCGTACCGAGATCGGTTTGCCGGATTCTTCGTGTATGCCGAGCTCACGTGCTTGCACGGCCTCATCGCGTGAGACATTCTCCAATTTATCTTCGACGGTGGTAATAAATGGTTTCCAGAACTCACTGAGAATGGGCTTCCAGTTTTTTTCGCCGCGCGATATGGCATCAAGCTCATCTTCCAGCTGGGCTGTAAAGTCGTAGTTCACGTACTCGTCAAAGTGCTTGGACAGAAAATTACTGACCACTCGTCCGGTATCGGTAGGGAAAAATCGGCGTGATTCAATTTCCACGTATTCGCGAGACTGCAGCGTTGAAATGATCGAGGCGTAGGTGGAAGGGCGGCCGATGCCGTATTCTTCCAGCGTTTTTACTAGGCTAGCTTCCGAGAAGCGCGGCGGTGGTTCGGTGAAGTGCTGCGATAACACAATATCGTGTAGTTTGATTTTTTCGCCTTCGGAGATATCGGGCAGCGTTTTGTCGTCATCGTCCTGAGCTTTCTTGTCGTCGACATCTTCGCGGTAGACCTTCATAAAGCCTGGGTGACGAATCGTTGACCCATTGGCGCGGAATTGATTACCGTCGCCGCAACCAAAATCAACACCGACTTGATCAATCGTGGCATAGATCATTTGACTGGCCACGGTGCGTTTCCAGATCAGGTTGTACAACTTGTACTGATCGGTATCGAGAAACTTTCGCACCTCGTCAGGCGCTCGCATGATGGACGTGGGGCGAATGGCCTCGTGCGCCTCTTGCGCGTTTTTAGATTTGTTCTTGTAGGTGTTGATGGTTTCTGGCAAATAATCCTTGCCGAAGCGTTCGGGTATGACGGTGCGCAGCTCGTCCAGACAATCTTGCGATAGGGTGATGGAGTCGGTACGCATATAAGTGATGAGGCCAACAACGCCTTCGCCGACATCCATGCCTTCATACAATTTTTGCGCGATGCGCATAGTGCGCTGGGCTCCAAAACCCAATTTTCGGCTGGCTTCCTGCTGCATGGTTGAGGTGGTGAACGGTGCCGAGGGATTGCGCTTGCGCTGTTTTTTCTCGACTTTGGTTGCGGTCAGTTCGCCTTTGGCGTGGCTCATCAGCATCGACTTGGTCTCATTGGCTTGATCACCGCTGGTGACGGTGAATTGCTTGACCTTATCGTTGTTCAGCATCGACAGCCGTGCGGTAAACGGTTGCTGCTCTTTTTCAAGGTCCGCGACAATGTTCCAGTACTCTTGCGGGATGAAGGCTTCGATCTCATCTTCACGTTCGCAGATCATACGCAGCGCGGGGGTCTGTACGCGTCCGGCGGAAAGGCCTGCTCGGATTTTCCGCCACAACAATGGGGATAGTTTGAAGCCCACCAGATGATCCAGCGCCCGACGGGTTTGCTGCGCGTTGATAAGATCTAAACCCAGCTCGCGCGGATTATCCACAGCATCCTGAACGGCGCGTTTGGTGATTTCGTGGAAGACCACCCGTACCACCGCGATGTCTTCGAGTAAATTCTCTTCTTTGAGAAGCTCAACCAAATGCCAGCTGATCGCCTCACCCTCTCTATCCGGGTCAGTTGCGAGCATGAGCGTGTCGGCTTTTTTCAGCGCTTTCTTTATCGCATTGACGTGTTTTTCATTACGTTCAATGACCTGGTACTTCATAGAGAAGTCGTTATCTGGGTCGACCGCGCCGTCTTTTGCGATCAAATCGCGAACGTGACCGTAGGATGCAAGCACTTTAAAGTCCTTGCCCAAATACTTCTCTATGGTCTTGCCTTTTGCCGGCGATTCGACAATGACGAGATTTTTACTCATGAGCTGATTGTGAACCTTAATTATCGAGTCGGATCTAGCAACGGCTGTACCGCCCGGCGAAATCGCGAGAAATTTTGCCTTGCAATTCCAGTTGCGTCAGCAGCGAGACAAGCTCAGCGGCACTCATGCTGGTGTGCCGGATTAAGCGATCCAGAGGTGCCGGATCGTACCCCATTGCGTCGAGAAGTGTAGCCGCTTGTGCGGAATCGGGCCCATGAGAATGATCTATGGTTGACTCTTCGAGTCTCAATTGTGGCTGTACTGCCGAGTTAATTGCTGAATATTGCCCTAACAAACCAGTTCGGCACTCGCCCACACATTCAACCACATCTGCGGCCGATGTCACCAGATTTGCGCCGTCGCGTATCAGTTGATGGCAACCACTGACCAAGGGATTGCGCACCGAACCCGGCACAGCCATGACCTCGCGGCCCTGATTGGCCGCGTGATGGGCTGTGGTGATCGTGCCACTTTTCAAAGCCGCCTCCACCACCACGACCCCCCGTGACAGGGCGGCAATCAGCCGATTACGCCGCGGGAAGAGGTAGCGCTTGAGTGGTGTGCCCAACTGAGTTTCGGTGACCAAGCAGCCGCCTTCGGCAACGATTCTTGTGGCAAGGCGTTTGTTGGCGCGGGGATAACAGCCGGTTGGATCGGTTGCCATCACCGCGATGGTCGGCGCGCCTGCCCGTAGACACCCCAAATGCGCCTCGGTGTCGATGCCGAGCGCCATGCCACTGGTGATGATCCAGCCTCGGGCGGCCAAGTCATGTGCGAGGGTCGCAGCCATGCTCTTGCCATCAATGGAGGATTGGCGTGCGCCTACCATAGCGATTTGGTCTTGGGTAAGCAGGCTCGTGTTTCCGACACCCGACCGATTTTCTATTTCCAAAAAGCAATTTTTTTCCGGAATTCTGTGCTTATTCTGTGTTCATTCTAATTTAATCTCACTTGCAGAATATGTCCGGAATTGATGCGTCC
>CALFBL010000080.1 GCA_937951695.1 uncultured Granulosicoccaceae bacterium
GGGCCTCCGTGCCCCGGTCCCTCGCGTGGGAGACGTAGTTGACCTTCTCGAAGTTGTCGTCGTCTCCTGTTGAGCTGTCGGTCTCTTCTTGCACCGCCCGTGCTTTCTGCTCAGCGATCAACCGCCCCGCCCCACCGAACTCGTACCCTCGATCCCGCCGTTGCTCGAAGATATTGTTATGCAGTGCCTGGAGAAAAAAAAGCAGGACCGAATTCAGGATGCGGGTGCGTTAGTACGATTGTTACAACAGAACCTGGCGATCGTTTAACGAGCTACCAGTCAAGTCAAGGCGCTGAGTGTGATTCCTAATAAAACCAAAGACTTTCCAAGCATAAATATACGGACTTCGGGATTGAATATAAGGACCTTGGTTAGAGGCCTTAATAAAGCTCGACACGCACCGATCTCATGGGCTGACGCAGTCCATAGTGCTGATAGTGGTGTTTACGGCATTTCGCGCTAGTGGAGTGAATTCTTCCAAACGCTATTCAAGTACTAAAGCTTGTAGGAAGATTGAACTGGAAATTGTTGAGGGAGCTCTCATCCGCAAAGTGGGAGTATTAAATGCACCGGTTTTAATGTTTTTTCCTGCGTTTGGGGATACTGGATTTTGCTACGAAAAGGTGTTTCGTAGTGCTCTCTCAAAAGAGTACTTTCTCGCTGCTGTGTAAACGATCTACCCCGCACAGGTAGCGAATCAGCGATTGATGTGATAACCGAAAATAGTTAAGGCGCTGGGTAGGTCGCGTAAATCTCGCTGGCAGCTTCTGGCGTCAAGTTTCAGGGAAGCAATGCCTCGATGTCATCCGCAGTGACGGCATTTGGTAATTCAGTCAGCAAAACGCTGAGATAATGATGCCGATTGTGGCCGTTTACACGTGCGGTCTCGATGACACTGAACGCCCGGGCTGTGGCTTCGGCACCAGCTTCGGTATCTGCGAATAGAAAATTCTTTCGAGCGATCGCGATCGTTTTGGCCACGTGTTCTGCTTTGATGTTGGAGATCGGCAGGTGCTCCTGCAGTACCATAGGTTTGCAGCGCCGCGGCATGTTTCAGCAAATAATTCAAAGCGTCTGTGGTTCCGGCGTGTCTTACGCCACCGATGAGTTTCTGGGTGGCCCACTCGATAAACGATTCCCACAACGGCCGTCCCCTGCGTCAGAATAGTTGACCTCTACCCTCGGGTAGAATCTTACTAATTAGCAGGGAGCGGTCAACAGAGAATAAACTGAGAATGCCGTCAATAACGGGTTAAATGTGCCACCGATGCCAAGTGCATCGTTCATATTGTTGTATTGAATTCACGAGAACAGCACGTCTAGACGTGCGACTTTGTAGGTTTGTCGTGAATTTTACCGGGAACCGGTTGAGCACTGTTCGTTAAGCTAGCCGAACCGTAAACTGGAACTCACTCGCATGAAGGCAACGTTTTTGCGATTATCGCAATCATTAATAGCGATTGTTTTACTCAGCGTAAGCTGGAACCACGCTCACGCACAAGCGCAGGGAACTCAATTACCCATGGTTCAAAACGTTAATCTGAGTGGCAATCAACTTACTTGGGACGCCGTTGAGGGTGCTTCTGGCTATAACATCCAGTTGGGATTTCGTTATTTTGATACCGTTCGTGATGGTTTGGCCTATACCGTGGAAGTCGGTGGCGAATACACCGTTGTAGCCTTTGATGACGATGGTAATTTTAGTCCAGCTATGTTTACTGCGGACAATCGCGAACTTTTCGAAGATGCCCCGGAGAACAATCAAAATCCTGCTGTTGCAACCGTGGATTCAGCGTTTATTTTCAACGAGTGCCTGGACCTCGACGCTGGCGAATCCTGTGTGGCAAGTTGCCCGGCTTTTCTGGGTAATGCGTTGGTGGGCTCGTCAACGGGTGGTGCGTGCAGTAGTTCGGGCACCGATTTCGTCAATTCCAGTATTACCCCCGATGATTATTCATGCACGGTTTCCAGCTTCACTGCCCGTGTCGAGGCGACCGTTATTTGCCGTACCACATCGGGTGCAGAGTAATGTTTAGATTATCTCAATCGCTCTTAATCTTCGTTTTACTTAGCGCAGGATGGACCCAAGCGTACGCACAACCACTGCAGCCCGTTCAGAACGTTCGAATCGCCGGCGACCAGCTTACGTGGGACGCTGTTGAGGGTGCGACCGGGTACAACATCTTCCTGCGTGGATACCTTGCAACCGTTCGCGATGGTCTGACCTTTCCATTGACTGAGCTAGGTTCCTATACCGTTTCGGCGTTTGATGACAACGGCAACTTCGGTCCAATCCTGGGATCAAACTCCGCATTTTTCGAAAGTGACGTAGACAACCGGCCATTTGTTAACGTTCTAGGCGATGGAATGGCTTATTTTTCTACGCGATGTTTCGACGTGAACGCTGGAGAAACCTGCGCTGCGAGATGTCCAGATGGGGCGGGTGGTGTCGGTGGTTTTTTCATCATTGGCGCCTCAACCGGTGGTGCTTGTAACAGCTCGGGTACTGATTTCGTGAGTGCTCAGGTGAATCCCGATGAGTACTCCTGCACCGTATCGAGCTTCACCACCCGGGTGGAGGCGCAAGTTGCTTGTACCAGTACGCTGTTTACGCAGTGATTGACTGGATCAGCCTGCACGGCCGAAGAAGTTATTGCATAACCCACTGATTAGCAAAGAATTCAGCTTGCTCGACTTCGTCAAACGTCATGTGCCGTTTGATTCTTTTCAAATGTTTTGCCATTAGGGGATTACCGCTTAGATCGGCTATTTTTAACCACTTGTAGGCTTGCACAATATCTTTGCTTACCCCCGAGCCTTGAAAATACATAATGGCCACATCGTGTTGCGCTAATGTGTGCCCTTTTTCAGCCGCAGATTTATAAAGTTTGAACGCCCTTTCTTTGTTTATAGCCTGGCCCCATCCATTATCCAGAAGGATGGCTAACCGGTACAGGCCTTCCGGAAAACCTTGGGTTGCTGATTTCTCGTACCAATGAGCTGCCTGCAAATCATCTTGCTCGACGCCGCGACCGTATTCGAACAATACACCCAATTCAAATTGCGATTCCGCAGAGCCTTGTTCTGCAGAGTGTTTCAGTTGTTCAATCTGATCCGAGTTTAAAGATTGCACAGTTGCGGCATTGTCTGTTCCTGAAGCCAGTACAAACGATGAGAAACAGCAAATTGCAACTGCACAAAACACGATAAACAGCAATCGCCAGATTTCGGGTTTTTTGCGAACGCCAGCTTTCATCTATCACTCCCTGTTGTCTATTTACACGACGTCAAAAGTCTGTAGCCACCCCACCGGCGTTTTTTCGCCTTGTCACAAATGAGGCCAGTTCTTCTTCTATCGCCGCATCCATGGGTGGTTTTTCGTACTGCACAAGGCGTTTTTTCCACTCAGTATTGGCCTTGTCGATGGCCGTTGGGGAACCTGCTTCAGCCCAGCTTTCAAAATTGCGCCAATCGCTCAGCACCGGTGCATAGAACGCATCCCGAAACCGACTCTGTGTGTGGTCGACACCGAAAAAATGCCCACCCGGCCCAACCTCTGCGATAGCATCCAGCGCAAGGTCTGCATCGGTAACGGTGACAGGTTTTTGCATCTCAGCCACCATTTGCAGTAAGTCTACAACGAAGAATTCGTATGTGAGCTTACGGAAAAATTTGCGAACATGGACCATGATCCATAATCTTAGTTCGTCTTTCGC
>CALFBL010000081.1 GCA_937951695.1 uncultured Granulosicoccaceae bacterium
CTTCTTCCAGTAACGCGCGCCCGTCCAGCCAATCCACCACGGTAACCACATCGATC
Organism: uncultured Granulosicoccaceae bacterium; assembly: GCA_937951695.1. Lineage (GTDB taxonomy): Bacteria > Pseudomonadota > Gammaproteobacteria > Granulosicoccales > Granulosicoccaceae > Granulosicoccus. The sequence continues at coordinate 57 of CALFBL010000081.1, forward strand.
GGATGATTCGCCGCGGCCAACGCTGCCAGTGCACGAAACACTAAGCGATGGCTGTAGAGGTAGAAATCGTTTTCGTTAACGATCTCGGAGACTCGATCGAAGATGCCTCCGCCCAATAACAGGCTGCCCAATATCGCCTGCTCACCCTCCAGAGATTGTGGTGGCTTACGCACTGAATCCATCTCCAGCAGGGCGTTGAATTCAGGCGGCATTACATCCGGCGGCAGCGACATATGCGTTCGAGCAGGCGGGACTTATTCTTCTTCGCCAACCACGATTACGGTGACTTCAACATTGACATCGGCATGCAAATGTACGGTGACCGGATGTTCACCCACCACGCGCAACGGGCCTTCGGGCAAACGAATCTCTTTCTTTTCGACTTCGGCACCGGTTGCACTGATGGCCTGACGAATTTCGTCAGTACCAACCGAGCCAAACAACTTACCTTCAGTACCCGAACGCGAGGTGACGGTTACCGAAACACCCTCTAGCTTGGCCGCTCGTGACTGGGCGTCTGACAAGGCTTTGGATTGCTGCGCTTCCAATTCTGCGCGGCGCGCTTCGAACGCTTCAATGTTGGCAGGCGTTGCCATCTCAGCTTTGCCTTGTGGCAACAAAAAGTTACGTGCGTAGCCAGCCTTCACCGTAACCAGTGAACCCAACGACCCAACGTTGTCAATCTTCTCAAGCAATATGACTTGCATAGTAAAACCCTCTTAAATCAATGACGCGGCAAGCGCTTCAAATTATCAAATAATCCAATACCGCCGATGAGCATCGTGATTGGCTGCACAAACATGAGCAGCCCGTACAGGCCCACCAACCATCCCACACCCAGTGAACGTTCTTTTACCAAGGCGTGGATCACGGCAAGCCCTTGTAGCAGCAGTGGAAACAGCGCAATGGTTGCCAAACCAATCCCAAGTGATCCACTGATCACAAAACCTATCAGTACCAATACCAGGCAAAGCAGAGCTGCCTGCTTACCAAAATACAAGGCGTGAAACTCGGCCTGAAATCCGCCTGGATTAAACAGGCGGGCCTGTCCCGAACGGCCTAAAAACAACCCCGCACACGAAATTACCAAAACCGTGATGCCGGCACCGATCTGCAGCAGTGAAATCAACTGCTGGTCGGTAACGGGCTCACCCCCTGCCGCGGTAAAACCGGATAGGTCCGCATCGGTGGCCATCACCGCACGCAAACCTTCTATCGCGGTCGACCAAAACCCCTGCAGTGTCGTTTGCAACACAAACAGCCCCAAGACCGTCACCACACTGCACAAGGCAATCGTCCCAATGGCCAACGGCAGACTGGAGAACCGACGCAATACCTCCGCTGCGATCGCGCTTGGAATCCAACCCAGTAGAACCAAAACGGCAATGGACTTAACCGATAACCCAGCGAACCCCACCACCACAGCGATCAGTAGAACACCACTTCCGATCGTCGCGACTGCGCCTGGGCTCGCCCCTCGCAGGGTGGCAAAGGCCACTACCATGGCACTCGCTGCCAGAAATGGTGGAAAAACTAAGCCGATCAAAAACAGTATCGCAGCAATAAGTCCAGCGGCGTACGGCCCTCGGTCAGCCCATTTTAGTAGCGCGACCAGCGGTCTGGTACTGCTTCGATCAGTGCTGATCCGTGTACGGCACCAAAGCCAGATAACGAGCGCGTTTCACCGCTTTCGCCAATTGACGCTGGTACTTGGCTTTGGTGCCAGTGATTCGACTAGGCACAATTTTTCCGGTTTCGGTAACAAAGCCTTTCAGCAATTCAAGATCTTTGTAGTCGATCTCAGTGATGCCTTCGGCGGTGAATTTGCAGTATTTGCGACGTCGATAAAAACGAGACATATCCAGAATTCCTTATGAGATGAGCGATTATTAAGAGGCTGCGTCAACGGCAGGCGCGGCGGCAGCTTCTTCCATCGCGGAGGCGGCTTCAGTGGGCTCGTCCGAAGACTCTTCGCTGTCAGCTGGTTTACGCTCTTCGCTCTTCGACTCATCTTTCTTGATCAACGGGGACGCGCCTGTTGGCGGCCTGTCTGTCAGCATAATCATGTGCCGGACGACGGCGTCATTGAATTTGAACGCGCTGGTAAGCTCGTCCAGTGTGGACTGGTCGCACTCGATATTGAGCAGCGTGTAATGCGCCTTGTACACTTTATTTATGGGGTAAGCCAACTGCCGACGGCCCCAATCTTCCTGACGGTGCACCACGCCATCGTTCGTTTCAATAATACCGCGATAGCGCTCTACCATGGCAGGAACTTGCTCGCTCTGGTCCGGATGAACCAGGAACACGATTTCGTAATGTCTCAACAGATAACTCCCCGTGGATTGCTGCCCGCCGGTGCGCGCGGGTCGCATGGCTGGACAAGGAAGAAGGCAAAATCGCCCGATATAGCCCGCCTATATTACAGAGGCTGCGTCAATTCTGCAAGCGCTGTCGAACAATCTCAAACAACGTAACCCCCGTGGCCACCGAGACGTTCAGACTAGACACCGACCCTACCATCGGAATACTGAACAACCCGTCGCAGGCGTCTCGCGTCAGGCGTCGGATCCCTGACCCTTCTGCCCCCATCACCACCGCCACCGAGTCCTTGAAATCCTGCTGATACAGCGGTGCGTCGGCCGCATCGGTCGCACCGTACACCCAGACTCCTGCCTGTTTAAGCTGATCTAACGTTCGCACCAGATTGGTGACCTGATAGAACGGCACAGTTTCCGCAGCGCCCGCGGCCACTTTTCGAACGACTGGAGTCAGTGCCGCCGACCGGTCCGAAGGGGCGATGACCGCGTCGACTCCGGACGCATCCGCGCTGCGCAGACAGGCGCCGAGGTTGTGCGGATCGGTCACTCCATCCAGCACCAGCACCAGCCAAGGTTGAGGCTGGCTCTGCAATTGCGCCAACACCGCTTTTGCACCCGGTGCGCGCAGTGCTGCGTGTTCCACCATTACCCCTTGGTGGCCCCCGTGACCCAGCTCGTGAAACAGTTGTTCTTTATTCACATTTGAGACCGACAGATTACGCCGTTTGCACAGATCTTGAATTGGTTTAGTGCGATCATCACGCCGTGCGATCAAAACGCGGTGAACGATCACCTCAGGATTGGTCAAAACCGCTTGTACGGCGTGGATCCCAAATGTTTTCTCTGATGCGTTGACGGCCATGCTTGTTAACGTTGCGGTGGTAGTGCCATCGTACCGCCTCGGCCGTTGGTTTGGTTCGAGAAATTGACACCCCGATTTCCCATGAGAAGCATTCACCAAAGACCTAATCATCATGACTAATGCTAAAGACAAATTAGAAGAACGCCCGGATACACTGGCAGACCCGGCCATTCCAAACTCAGGCAAGCGCCGTTGTTTGATCACCGGCGGCTCGGGCACTGTGGGTATGAGCTTCATGAAGCAATATGAACATGAGTTCGAATTTTTTAATGTCAGCCGAAACGAAAGCTACATTTCCGAACTCGCTCAACAGTGCCCCAATACCACCTCTTTCGTCGCCGATATTCGTGACGCTGATCGTTTGATCAATATTTTCCTGAAAGTGCGCCCGGATGTGGTGATACACGCAGCGGCTCTGAAACACGTGAATCACGCCGAACTCAATCCGTCGAAAACGGTGGAGGTCAACATTCAGGGCAGTTTAAATGTCATCCAAGCATGCATCAGAGCTGACGTACCGATAGCCATTGCGATCAGCACCGACAAGGCCTGCAAGCCAGAAAACATTTACGGTTACTCAAAGAAAATCACTGAACAGATTTTTATGGAGCACTATAACGACAAAACCAAATTTGCCTGCGCCCGCTTTGCCAACGTTGCCGGGTCAAACGGTTCTGTCATCCCGTTCTGGATCAAGTCAGCCACCAACGGTGAACAGCTTAAGCTAACAGACGCAAGAATGAATCGATTGATGTTTACCCCGCAAGAGGCGTCCCAGCTGATTCGCCAATCCATCGCTTATGCTGAAGAGTCGACCGAGTCATTCGTTCTATCGCGCATCATGAAGTCCGTCAATATGCGGGAACTGGCCAGCGTTATCTCAAAAAAATACGGTAACAGCTCGGAACCTCTGATCGTCGGTAAACGACCCGGTGAGAAGTTGAATGAAACACTGGTCAGCCAAACCGAGCTGAGCGAAGCGTATTTTACGCGCGACGGTGAGCACATTGCCTTGCACACCGATACGTTTGGCAAGACTCGGCTCACCCAGGAGCTTTCGTCGCTGACAGCGGAATACATGAACGAAGAAGAGATCTGCGAACTCTTTGTTACCCCCTAACGCTAAGATGACCCTCTGACCGGAATCATCGAGGAGTACCTGTACTGATGTTAATGGTTTTATTTTTCTTATCCGCAGGATTCGTGGTCTACGTCTATGCATTGTTCCCGGCGCTCTTGCACGTCCGTGCGCACGGGCGGCCGGAGCTTAAAGCACCTGAACCGACTACCTGGCCAACAGTGAGTGTGGTTATCGCAGCTCACAATGAAGCGAAGAACCTCGACGGCAAGTTCGCATCGCTGGAGCAACTGGATTATCCCAAAGAGCTAATTCAGTGGGTGATGGTGTCGGATGGATCCACTGACAATACGCAAGAAGTGGCTACTCGGTGGTTTGATGGTCACGACAACCGCACGCTGATACACCTTGAGACCTCTCGTGGAAAATGTGGTGCCCTCAATGAAGGTGTGGCTCAAGCCACCGGTGAGATCATTTTATTCATGGACGCTCGCCAGCCTGTATCGGACAACGCCGCCAGGCGCTTGATACCCTTTTTGCTGAACCCAACCATTGGAGCGGCAACCGGTGAATTGGTGTTGTCAGAGGATTCCAGCCTGGAGGCTGCAAATTTTGGTCTCTACTGGCGCTATGAGAAGTGGATACGAAATAATCAAAGCCGTTTGTTTTCCACCACGGGAGTTACAGGAGCCCTGTACGCCATTCGACGCGCCGACTTCAAACCCAATCCGCAAGGGACATTGCTGGATGACTTTGACACTCCGGTGGGCTTGCTCAAGCATGGTAAACGTACCGTGTATGTCCCTGGCGCTTTTGCTTTCGACGCTGCAGCCGACGACATCAAGCAGGAATTTCGCCGAAAGGTTCGAAACCTCGGCGGTAACTGGCAATCCTTCAGTCGCAACCCATGGCTGTACAGCCCATCGAAAAATCCGGTATGGCTGCAATTCATGTCACACAAATTTGGCCGGCTAATCGTACCCTGGGCGTTGATTCTGGCTTTGGTCACTGCCCTGTTCGGCACAATCAGTGGGAACGCTTTTCTAAGCACAATGTTCTGGCTGCAAGTGGTTTTTTACACCATAGCCATTGCCAGTTACATGGACCTACCCTTCGCACGCGCGAAAATTCTGAATTTTCCTAAAATATTCGTGCAAATGAACGCAGCCGCCTTAATGGGCACACTTCGATACTTTTTTGGCAAAAAAGCGATCAGCTGGCGCTAGTATGTCACGCGACCTTTTCGCCAAATACCCTTGAACCTCAACTGGAACGCGCAGCTGTCTCCCAACGTAGGAGGCAGCTGCACCGGATTCAGTCGCGATCCCACACAGACTTTTTCTTTGACTGTTTCTTCGAATCCGCTTTCTTCGAATCCGCTTTCTTCGAATCCGCTTTCTTCGATGCCGCTTTTTTCGAATCCGCTTTTTTCGATGCCGCTTTTTTCGATGCCGCTTTCTTAGCTGCAGCTGTGCGATAAGCAACCGTTTTCGCAGCTGGTTTTTTTGCAATCACCTTTTTTGCAGCCGCTTTGCGGGTACTCGTTGTCTTGCTTTGAGTCTTTTTTGTTACCGCTGTTTTTGCTGCTATTTTCCCGGTTGATATCTTCTTACCCGATATCGTCTTACTCGCAAATTTCTTACCACTGGCTTTCGTTCTGGATGTTTTACTAGACGCAGCTTTACGGCGAGCAACTTTTTTTGCGCTGGCGTTTTTGGCCGTAGGCTTTGCCGTAGCCTGACTGCGCTCGACTGACGGCTTGCCATCCGATTTCTTCGCGCCTACTTTACGTTCATTGATTTTCTTACCGCTGGCTTTCGATTCGTCAGCGCTTTTACCCACAGTTTTTCCATCGCCGGGTATCGGTGCCGCCTCTTCTCGAGTCGCCCTCTCTGTGCCATTGACACTGGGTCTCGCAGGTTTCGATTTTTTCCAAACATCCGGCTTTCGTCGGGTTTCGGGTTTTCCATTTGAAGATTTTCTCGTATCGGATTTTCCAGAGTCGGCAGTTCTCTTGTCGGTATTTCCAGAGTCTGGCTTGCGCTTATCGGACTGGTTTTGATCGGATTTTCTCGGATCACTCTTTCGTGAGTGGACCTTCTTGGCATCAAGGTATTTCGCAGCACTACCCGCCGCTTCTTTTTCGCGAGCACCCGCGTTGTCTTTTTTCTTTAGCCGCTGTTTGTTACGACGCAGCTGACTTTTGGATTTGCCCGGCCTCTTTTGTCGCACCTCAGGATCCATCAGGTTCTCGCCGCTAACCTCTATGCGCCGACGCGGGCCAGTATCGATTTCCTGGAAGTCGATTTTTCTGTCGTCCAAATTAACCGAGGTCACACACACTCTGATGGTTTCACCAAAGTGATATTGGCGACCGGTTTTTTCCCCGATAAGCGCACCTTGTGCTTGCTCGTAGCGGTAATAATCTTTGAACAAGCTGGTGATGTGCACCAACCCTTCAACATGCAAATCGTTCAGCTCGACAAACAGTCCGAACGATGTCACGGTGGATATAACGCCATCGAATTCTTCACCCACACGCGACTGCATGTATTCGCATTTAAGCCAACTCATGACGTCGCGACTGGCCTCTTCCGCACGCCGCTCTGTGGTTGAACAAGATTCACCGAAAACCTGCATATCTGACATCGAATAACGGTATAAGTCGACATCTTTTCGCGACAGCGCAAATTTGATCGCCCGATGCACCAGTAAGTCCGGGTAACGACGGATTGGCGAGGTGAAGTGTGTGTACTGAGTCAGCGCCAAACCAAAGTGGCCTTCGTTCTTCGGCTGATAGACCGCTTGCTGCATCGAGCGCAACATGGTCGTCTGGATGATGGATCGATCTGCCCGGTCCTCAATAGCTTTCGACAGACGCGAATAATTCAGCGGTGATGGCGCATCCCCACCACCCAACGATAAGCCTCGAAAGGCCAGAAAGGATCGCAAATCCTCCAGCCGATCGCTCTTGGGCCCTTGATGCACCCGATACAGGGCTGGAATTTTCTGCCGCTCGACAAAGGCCGCCGCCGCGATGTTTGCCAAGATCATGCATTCTTCTATGAGCTTGTGCGCATCGTTGCGATGCACCGGCTTCAACTCCTGGATCTTTCGATCGTCATCAAAGATGATGCGCGTCTCGGTGGATTCGAATTCAATCACCCCGCGCTTGTCGCGAGCCGCCTTGAGAGCCTTATAAACTTGGTACAACGTGTCTAATGCCTGCACCACTTTGGCGTGTTGCTCACGCAGCTTTGAAGCAGTATTACTGACCATCTCCCAGGCCTGATCGTAAGTGAGTCTTGCGTGCGAGCGCATCACGGCATTGAAAAATCGTGTGCGCTTTATGCCACCGGTATCGTCCAATGTCAGCTCGCACAACATGCACAGCCGATCGACGCCAGGGTTCAACGAACACAATCCGTTGGACAATACTTCGGGCAACATGGGTACGACCTGCCCTGGAAAGTACACCGATGTGCCGCGCTTGACGGCCTCGTCGTCCAGTGCTGAACCCGGTTCCACGTAACTGGCGACATCGGCGATGGCCACCAGTAAGCGAAATCCTCTATCGGTGCGTTCAGCAAACACAGCGTCGTCGAAATCTCGGG
>CALFBL010000082.1 GCA_937951695.1 uncultured Granulosicoccaceae bacterium
AGCTCTTCAGCGGCCAAGACTGCCGGATCGTCTTCACTAACGGGGTCGATCTCTGTGGACTCGGTTAGCTCAGTGACTCTCAGCGCATTGTCGCCTGGAATGACCCGGTCGATTTCCTCGCCGAGCGCCGCAGGCAGTACTACGGCTAAATCTGGCGAAGGCGAAGGAGTCGGTTGCACGTCTCGTTCCGGTATCACCGGCACTGGCGGTTCGGGCAATTTGTCGCGAATCAAACTGCTGGGCTCAGTCATCTCGGCAGTGTGCGATTCGGGCGTCAATACATCGGCAAATAAAGCGGAAACCCGGCCGGATTGCTGAAAGATTACTGCCGCCAGCACAATGAGTGTCCCCAAGGACAGACACGCACTAGACCACCACCCAACCACTGAGGGTAATTCAATCCGGTTGATGGGGGCGGCTGCAGACATGCGGGTTTGAAGGGATTGATTCCAGACTTCATTATAGTACCGCGATTAGGCGTGCCGGCGACTGGATGGCTCGCGCTAGTTCTCAGATATATATTCTCTAACACTATGCTGCCGAATACCAGACCCTAAAATACTTGCGCCCCATCACAATTTACCCCTGCCACGTGCTCTGACACTTCCCGACAATCATCGCTGTGCATTCAGGCACAGGCCGGCTCGCCGCTCCTATGAACAATGAACTCTACACTCTCAACTGTTCGCACGCCGAGCTTCGCTATGACGAGTCGCCACTCTGTCGCTGCTGTGATCCTAATTTCACTGTCTGTGCTCGGCTGTGGCTGGGTAGATAACGCTGGCGACAACGGCGCGAGAAAAAATACGGTATTGGTGGCTGCCGGCAACGTTCTTGTTGCGGACGGCTCAATCGCATTAATTGAAGACAGCGCAACCCGATTCTTACTCACCAACGCGCCCGATGTATCGACCGGTTGGACTTGGCGCGCCACAAACATTACCGACGCGATTAACCTGTGTCGACAACAACCCAATTTTGACAGTGATGTGGCCGTTAACTCATTGAACGCGGCCTGCAGTGCTGGCTCTGACTGTAAGTTTGGCATTGAAGAAATCAGTGACAGCGGCAGTACCTCGTTTAATCTTACACTGCCAACGCTCAGGGCACCGGTTGCCTTGAGCTACGAGATTGAAGCCACATTAGCTTCTGGCAACCGATATTCACAAACACAAACGGTGTGCGGTATTGCGATCAATGAAGCGCCTGAAACACAAGACGATTTTTATCGTGCACTGACATCGACCCCTCGCGTGGTCAATGCCAACGATGCCTGGTCGATCTTCTCAAACGATTCCGACGATGATCATGTGCGCAATCAACCCTTGTTTATCAAACAGATCACGCGATCTCCAACCTACGCCGACGCCGTTGAGCTATTGTCGGATGGTTCATTTCGCTATACCGCAAGGGCTGATCTTGATCTCGACGATGATGCTAGCCTCGAAGATTCAATGGAAATTTTAATCAGCGACGGTGTACACGATGTGATCTCAGCAATCTCGATACGTCTGGAAAACACCAACACAAGCCCTTTTGCCATTGATGGATTTACCGACGTCATTGTACCAGTCAATGACGGTGTAGCAAGTGAACTATTTGTCGATTTCAATGACTTTTTTATCAACAACGACAACGATTCTTTGCGTTACCAATTGATCGGCAATAGCCTTACAGAGGCGGGTATTTTGAACTTCAATGAATCGGGTATTTTAAGCGGCACCTTGACCCTCGATAACGTTGGCAGGGAGCAATTTACATTGCTGGTCACCGATGGTTTGTTCGAGCTCAGTGAAACCTTCACCCTCGAAGTACGTGATGATCGGGCCATCAACTCAGAGCCCGAGACTGACAACATACCCAACGCCCGTGTGTCGGGTTCGTTCAGTTACAATGTTGCTGACTTTTTTAAAGATGCCGATGGCGATACGCTGAGCTTCAGCTCAGAGAACCTGCCACCGGATGTCACGCTCAGCCGTGATGGCTTGATCACTGGTAACGCCACCGCGAACAACGACGGGCGTTGGCTGATCCGCATCACCGCTTCGGACAATCGCGGTGGTACCGTTGTCGATAGATTTCGCATGACGATTGACTTTAACTAGTCGCGTTGTCGCGTACAACATCAGACACGATTTCAAATCGTTGGGTCCATAGGCAGTTTTCAATCCATTGGCGGTTATCAAACTGCCGAGCTGCCTCGGTATTAATAAGCGACGCGGCTTACGCTAACGATGTAATTCTTCGAGCAAGCTCTCGTGCACCTGCTCATTGGCAGCCGCAACTACACTACCGCCATCGAGACAGGGCTCACCGGCCCAATTGGTGATGACGCCTCCCGCGCCTTCAACGATCGGCATCAAGGCTTGTATATCGTAGGGCTGAAGACTGCTTTCAATCACCGCGTCTACGCCACCCATGGCCAGCAACGCGTAGGCGTAGCAGTCCCCGCCGTAGCGTGTCATCGCAACCTGTTGGCGCACACGCTTAAACCGCGCCCGAGCTTGCGGCTCGGCGAACATATCCGGCGAGGTCGTTTGCACAATACAATCGCCCAATGCCCGAGCGGGTCGAGTACGCAAAACATCACAGCGACCTCGGCAGTATCGGCGCGCTTGTCCCCCGACACCAACAAAGCGCTCCTCAAGCCATGGCTGATCGAGCGCGCCGTATAAAACCTGCCTACCATCGTTCAAAGCCACCAGGGTGCCCCAAAGTGGTAAACCTGTAATAAAAGCCCGCGTGCCATCAATCGGATCGACCACCCAGGTCAGCGCGGATTGCATCGCCGGATCAAATTCCAGGCTATCGGCCGGATCGAGCTCTCGTGGATGAACTGAATTTTCCTCACCCAAAAATTGCGCATAAGGCAGAGCAGCGCACAGTCGGTCACGTAGGATTTGCTCAGCCTCCCGGTCGGCAACCGTAACAGGATCAAACCCATTGGCGCATTTGCTATCCACTTCCAACTTTTGGCGAAAGCGTGGCAAGGTCACCGAAGCCGCTTGGTCCAGTGCTTGCTCGACCACTCGGTGAATGGCGGGGAGAAAATTAGGGGGTAAATCATTCATGACGCGAAGTTTAACCATTTCTGCCATCAGATCGACACTGTGCAGGGCCATTGACGGTATTTATGCGCAATGAGTGATCGAACCTCGGACTTACTATGCGGTATAACTTCCAAACTGTTAAATGGCTGTGAAATAACCTTTTTTTTTGTCCACAATCGCTGGCAACGGTGAATTCACACTCTATACTTCGCCGCACTTGCAGCGATTCGCTCTTCTGATTCGCCTCTGATCATTGCACACAACCTGAGACCTACGCAATCAAAGATCGATGTTAAATTTACTCCGAAAAAACGCTCTCAATGTCTCTAGCGCTTTCGTACTTGTCGGCGTTACTGTGGTCAGCACCGGGTGCCAGTCATTCGATTTGCGCCAACTCGCCTACTCCGCTCTACGACACGAAGATTGTCGACGTAACAACATCGATTCCTTCTGCAGGCGCTCCTACTTGGTCGAATATCAGGAATACGAACGCGTTCGTAGTGAATTTCTGACAGACTCAAGCGAAGATGAACAAAGCGCAACCTTTGAGATCAAGAAACCATGGCGCAATCCGGACGAACCCGCAGCGCAAACGTCGAACGTAAACTAAGCTGCGTTGTAGCTCACCGTGGTGCATCAGCGAATGCGCCAGAAAATACACTAGGTGCCTTACAACTTGCCATTGATCATGGCGCCAAATCTGTAGAAGTCGATGCCATGATCTCAAGCGATGGCGTCGCCTACCTTCACCACGACGATACCTTGAATCGCTGCACCTCGGGCTCGGGCTATCTGTGTGCAGCCGCCGCTTCTGAACTCGATGAACTCGACGCATCCGGACGCCACACTACGTTCGCCGGCGAACCCATTCCAAGGCTCGATCGAGCAATTGCGCTGCTGGTAAATAACGGTATCGGATTGAACCTCGAAATCAAGCCGACCCCAGGGCTGGAAACAGAAACTGCCACCGCAGCGGTAAACGCACTTCGAGGTGTTTGGCCACACACGCTTCCATTGGTACTGTCCTCTTTTAGCAAAGAAGCTTTATACACGGCTAAACAGCTCTGGCCAGAAGCGCCGCGTGGCTTGATAACCTGCGCGCTCCCGGTGAACTGGCAAGACGAGTTGAACGCTCTGGCCTGTACTAACTTGCACATGGCAGCGCCCTTGGTAGCACCCGAATCGGCACAACAGATCAAGTCTGAGGGATATGGTCTGTACTGCTACACCGTCAACGACGTCGAGCAAGCGCAGCAGCTGATCGGTATGGGCGTTGATGGGATCTTCACCGACCGCCCCAAAGCCTTACTGGAAGGGCTCTCGCAAGAGTAATTTTAACGCAGACGTAGGCCCGGAATTCGGCCAGTATCGTCTCGTTCCAGTGCGATCAATACCGACGGCCAGATTTTTCGCCAGCAGCAGCCGTGGCTGAACACACCGATTTCCGTTGCAAACACGTTCGTTTGACGCTGAATAAACGGTTTTACCAGCGCTGGAGGGATAACTTCGTCATTGCGTCCCAGCAAATGCCATTGCTCAACCGTGGCTCTTAACGGCGTTCGTTTAGCGGGATTGAGCGAGCCGTATAACGACTCATATTGGTGGTGCGCCACCCAGGCGTCCGGGTCCAGGTTTCCGGCGAGTGTAATCACGTGATTGACCTCAGGAACCCGTTCGGCGATGAGCACCGCGAGCGTGCCACCGCCACTGTGCCCAAACAAACGCACATCTGTGACCCGAGAGTCCCTTATAACCGTATTGATAGCATCAGCCATACTGGAGACTACCGTTTCTGAATAGCGCGCCGAGGTCCACAAATCATCAGAACAGCCCTTATCGGCAAAACTGCCGTTGTAGCAGGGTCTGCCGAGATATAACGAAGGTGAGTCGTCTTGGGCCATAAGACGCAGCATCAAGGGCTGACGGGGCGTGGGGTCGCGAGTTTTTACCACGCGATATCTCCAAGGCGTCCCATCCCCTTCCAGATAAACATGCAGGCTGCCACCCGGGACTGGCTGTGCAGCGGTTTGCAGTGCTAGCAGTTCAAAGCCGTTAGCCTGAATGGTTGAACGTTCGAAACGCTGGTCATCGCTAAATTTAATCAGCTTCGACGTAGGACTAGGGCTTGCACAGGCCGTTAGCTGCAACAAAACAAGCGATATGGCCAGAACATTGAATAGTCGAATGAACATTGAGTTTCAAACCTGTGGCCGATTGTAAACCCACAAGTTGAGCAGTGTCCCTAGACCAAACAAGCATCTGAGCGCTGCGCTCACGGCTAGCACACGGTCATTGAGATATAGTCTCGTCGGTGAAATCATTGAAGCATTCATATAATTTAGGACGTCCATGAGAACTTCGTTTATCGCAACCAGTATGTTGGTTTTGGTACTGGTGCTTTGGATGGCAAGCGGATTACTTGCCAGCCGAGACGACAGCGATCCAGCCCAAAATGGCGACACCAGTGCTGCAGATAGCGGCACAAATGGCGGATCGAGCAGCGACGGCACCACAGAATTGATGAAAGTGCAGGCCACAATCGCCAATCAGGAGTCTAGGGCTCGGGAAATCGTGCTGCAAGGCCAACTTGAGCCCGCCAGAGTTCTCGAAGTTCGCGCCGAAATCGGTAGCACCATCGAAACTCTTCCAATTACCAAAGGCCAACGGGTGAAGGCCAATGACATCATTGCCACGCTCTCGCTCAACGGGCTGGACTCAGACATGGCAGAAGCCAATGCCCAGGTGCGTTCGGCCCGCAGCGAGCAGGAGGCCGCCGCCCAGCTCAGAGCGGAAGGTCTGCAATCACGTGTGCAATCTGAACGCACCGCAGCCGCACTAGCAACCGCAACGGCCCAACGCAATAGAATCCGTCGGGACATTAACAACACCGAAATTACCGCGCCGTTTGACGGTATCGTCAACTCCATGCCGGTTGAACTCGGTGAACTCGTAAACGCCGGTGATGTCATAGCGCAACTCGTGGACGACTCGAGCTTTAACGTCACAGCTCAAGTCTCCCAACAAGCTCTGGCAGAACTCACTGTGGGACAAGACATCCACGTTGAACTTATCACCGGTCAAACTATTCCGGGCAAGTTGACCTTTGTCGCATCAATGGCCGATTCGCTTACCCGAAGCTTCACCGTCGAAGCCCGGATCGATAATCCGGGCGACAAAGTGGCAGCGGGGGTCAGCGCCTCGTTGAAAATCCCCGTAGAAACCTTGCAGAGTGTGTTTCTTACACCTTCAGCTCTGGCGCTTGGCGACACAGGCGAGCTGGGTGTGAAAATTGTCGGTGACGATAACCTGGTTGAATTCGTGCCCGTCGATCTTCTTAGTACCACCATTGATGGCGCTTGGGTATCGGGCATACCCGCACAGAGCCGAATCATTACCTTAGGCCAGGCCTTTGTGGCAATCGGCGAAGAGGTAGATCCGGTTATGATTAAGGACACCGCCGAGTCGTCTGAACAGACCGGGAACTGATCTTATGCAGGCCATCATCAACGCAGCCTTTGATCGCAGTCGCACGGTCTTTCTGGCGCTATTGTTTTTGATTGTCGCCGGCAGCATTGCGTATAACAGCATTCCCAAGGAAATGGAACCCGACGTTCCTATCCCGATTATCTATGTGTCTCTATCGCTCGATGGTATCTCGCCCAAAGACGCCGAGCGTCTGTTGGTCAGACCCATGGAGAAAGAGCTGCAAAGCACCGATGGATTAAAAGACATGTCTAGTACAGCGTCTGAAAGCCACGCTTCGGTGCTGCTGCAGTTCAGCGCAGGCTTCGACAGCGAACAAGCGCTATTGGATGTTCGGGAAAAAGTCGATCGAGCCAAAAGCGAACTGCCAACCGCTGCGGACGAACCTACCGTTAATGAGGTTAACGTTGCCCTCTTCCCCGTACTCAGCGTCAGTCTGTCGGGGAACTTGCCAGAGAGAACTCTGGTGGGCATCGCACGAGACCTAAAAGACAAATTGGAAGCCTTACCCGGCGTTCTGGAAGCCGGTGTAGCCGGTGAGCGTGAAGAAGTTCTGGAGATCGTGGTCGATCCAGTGGTGCTGGAAACGTACAGTGTCGATTTTGACCAACTGTTCTCGCTAATTAATCAGAACAATCTTCTGATTGCGGCTGGCGCGATCGATACCGGTGCGGGCCGTATGGTGTTGAAGGTGCCGGGCGTTATCGAGAACATTAACGATGTATTGTCGCTACCGGTAAAAGTCGACGGTGAACGGGTTGTTACCTTTGGTGATGTGGCCCAGGTGCGCCGAACATTTAAAGACCCGAAGAGCTTTGCCCGTTTAAATGGTTCTCCCACGTTGGTGCTGGAGATCTCCAAACGCATTGGCGCCAACGTTATCAGCACCATCGATGATGTGCGAGAGATTATCGAAGCTGAACAAGCGCTGTTTCCAACCAGCCTGAAAGTTCGCTACCACCAGGATAAAGCGAAAGAGACTCGCACGATGCTCACAGACCTGCAGAACAATGTGGTGTCTGGCATCGTGTTGGTGATGATCGTTATTATGGCGGCGTTGGGTTTTCGCTCGGCATTGTTGGTTGGCATTGCCATACCGGGTTCGTTTCTGGCTGGCATATTCGTCATCAACCTCATGGGCTTCACCATGAATGTGGTGGTGTTGTTTAGTTTGATTCTGGTGGTCGGCATGCTGGTCGACGGTGCCATTATCGTCACAGAACTGGCCGATAGAAACATAGAAGACGGCATGGCCAAAGCCGATGCGTATCGCTTAGCCGCACAGCGCATGGCGTGGCCAATTACCGCCTCTACCTTTACCACCATTGCGGTGTTCATGCCGCTGTTGTTCTGGCCCGGTGTTATCGGGCAATTTATGAAGTACATGCCAATTACCGTCATCACTTGTTTGCTCGCATCTTTGGCGATGGCCTTGGTGTTTATCCCGGTGATCGGTAAATTCATTGGTCGTAGCCCTGAACCGAAAACACAAAAACATACGGACGAGCCCGACGCCAAAGCGGCATTGAAGCGGATTTTGCAGAACCCGGATATGGCCTCTCAAGCTGGACAGATTTCCGCGCACGACATACACAACGGCACTACCGGTCTGAAGAGCACTTATCTTAGGTTTCTACACGCGCTGCTCAAAGCCCCGGTTATTACGTTTTTGGGTGTACTCAGCTTCACTATCGTGACCTACATCGTCTACGGCGTCTTGGGGCGCGGTGTTGAATTTTTCCCAGACATCGAGCCTGAGTCCATGGCGGTTCAAGTCTACGCGCGAGGCGATTTATCCATCTACGAACGGGACGCCATCATGCGAAAAGTGGAGTCTTACGTTATCGATCAAGAGGGTATAAAAACGATATACGCCAAAACCGGTGCCAGCGGTGGCGGGCTGATCAGCGCAGCTGCCGATCAGATTGGCACCATAACGCTGGAACTCGACCCGTGGGACACCCGCGACAAAGCGGCCACGATCATCGAGGAATTGCGTGAAAAAACCTCAGACATACCGGGGATACTACTGGAATTTGCAAAAAATGAAGGCGGCCCAGGTGGCGGCGGTAAACCCATTAACATTCAGGTCAGCGCACTCGATGACAAAAAGCGCGATGAGGCGGTGGTATATCTCAGAGGCCTAATGAAAAAAGTGGGCGGCTTTGTCGACATCAGCGACAACCGCGCCCTGCCCGGTATCGATTGGCAACTGGAAGTGGACAGAGAACAAGCCGCACGGAACGGTGTGGACATTGCCATGATCGGCAACGCGGTGCAATTGATCACCAGTGGCGTCAGGGTGGCGGGCTATCGGCCCGATGATGCCACCGATGAACTCGACATCCGCGTACGATATCCCGCCGAGTACCGTAACCTTGAACAGATTGAAAACCTGCGCATCGGTACACCCCGTGGCATGGTTCCTCTGAGCAACTTTGTATCCATAAAACCGGTGCCGAAAACGGGAACCATCACACGCGTAGACACCCAACGGGTAGTCACTGTTGAAGCGAATATGGCGGAAGGGTTCATACCCGATACACAATTAAAACTGCTGCAGCAGGAACTGCTCGATGGGCCCAAAGATCCAGATGTGACCATCAGTTTTAAAGGCGAGGCAGAAGAACAACAAGAAGCAGGCATATTCCTTGGCACCGCTTTTTTAACCGCCATTTTCCTGATGATGATCATACTGGTGACCCAGTTCAACAGCCTGTACCACGCCACGCTGATTCTCAGTGCCATTCTGTTTTCAACCTCCGGTGTGTTGATCGGTCTTATGGTGGCCAAGCAAACGTTTGGGGTGGTGATGGTCGGTATCGGCATCATCGCTTTGGCGGGCATTGTGGTGAACAACAATATCGTATTAATCGACACCTACAACCGGTTCAGAGCATCGGGCGCTACCGCCATAGATGCGGCACTGTTAACCGGCGCGGTGCGCGCAAGACCGGTATTTCTAACCGCTATTACCACCATCCTCGGGCTCTTGCCCATGGTTTTGTCCATGAACATTAACCTGCTCGATCGAAGTATCACCTTCGGCGCACCGTCAACAATGTGGTGGACCCAACTGGCCAGCGCCATAGCCGGCGGGCTGGCGTTTACCACCCTGCTGACGCTGTTTCTCACGCCGTGTTTGCTGGTGCTGGGAGCCAAGGTTACCGCGTCGAGAAAAATTCGCAAAATGAAAAAGCACCAAAAGCGGCAAGCTGGTGTAACGACGGCAACTTAGGTTTTTATTTGCGGGCCTTGATAACGATGAAATCGAAACACCTGATTCCATTTTTCTCCGTTTTAACAATGCTCAGCACTGGCGAAGGTAGCGGGCCTGGACCCAACGTGGGACTGGCGAACAATCAACCAATCTCAGAGGGTTGTGGGTTTTAAGCGTGTAAGGCGAATTTGAGCGCAGATCTTTAAGCTGGTGCCCGCACATATTGCCGCCAATTGTGCTGCTCCCTAAAACCCAATACGTCGCGAACTTTTTTGTTGGAAAACAACGCTTCGTGCCCTTCCAGCTCGCGAGTGAATGGCACACCCGGAAAATATTGTTCAGCCAGTTCCTTGCTCGGTATGCAAGCGCCGTTATGATCATTAGCCGCATTGAACACTTGAAACCCAAGGCCATTTTTTTGTAGGCACAAATCCACTATCTGGCCTAAATCGCGTGCATCCATGTAATTAAATGCACTGCGTCGGCGAACTTCCGGATGCTCAAAATAATGCGGGAACAGCGTTTCGTATTCGTGCGGCTCTACCACATTCCCGATACGCAAGGCATAGATGTCGTAGCCTGATCGCCGTTGAAACGTGCGCGCTGTCTTTTCGTTAACCACCTTTGACAGACCGTAGCTGTCCATAGGGTCAATGTCGTAATCTTCTTCGAGCGGTAAAGAATTTGGGTCGGTCAATCCATCTGAAAAACAAATACCGTAGGTCGTTTCAGACGAGGCAATGACAATTTTCTCTATGCCAAGCTTAACGGCCGCTTCAATGACGTTATAGGTTCCCATCGTATTGACCCGAAATGTTTCGTTGTCGGGATTGATTAGAATTCTGGGTACCGCTGCGAAGTGCACCACCGCATCGAACATGGGCACACCGTTTCCCAGTTCGAGCTCTTCAAAGCCTGCGTAGGAAGTCATTGCGTTGAACATTTGGCCTGAGTCTGTGATATCCGCAATTAAATCAGGAACACGTGGGTCTCCCAAAGGCACTAAATCAACATTCATGATCTGATGATCCTGCCCGAGTAAATAGGAAATGACGTGTTTACCCGCTTTACCGGAACCACCTGTAAACAAAATTCGCATAGTCAATAATCCGCTAAATCGATGTCAAATTTGATGCTCGAGCCGACACCGCTGTCGTCACTGAAAGTTCGCCTCCATCTGACGACGAATCTGCACAGCATCGAGTGAGTCATCCACCTCTACATCGAGCCAGCCCACCGGCTCATTGGTCGCTATGGCTCGTTTAAGCTTCACCCGATGCGCCAGCCCAATAGGCAGGGCACCGATCTGGCGTGATGTGGCCGCAGGATACAGTTTTCCCCAGACGGTGTGGCCACCCTCTCCATCCAGAATTTCACCCGCTACCAGATCACGCTTGGCTGTCGCGACCACATCGGCGTTGAAACCGGCGGTCGAACCGGTCGGAAGATTCAGTAACGCGGCCGACAAAATTGACACGTTAAGCTCAAGACCAATCAAGTGGAAGGGCTTATACATCGCCGAGTATCGACCACTGGCGTCGGTGTTCATCCCGTATTGACGAAAACACGCCGCCGCATAGTCGTTAGGTGCTTCAATCACGACATACACACCCCATCTAAGATCTTTGAACACGGGGCGACCATCGCGCTCGATCGAAGACACCACCTCCACCTGGCCTTTTTTCTCAAGTTGTCCACCTTCCTCTGCCGGGCGTAATACATGCGCAAGATCATCCATGCCGGCCGGCGGGAACAACAGCCCGTCAGACGGCGACGCAAGCCCCGTTGCGTTGGCAATCGCCGCCATCTCAAGTGCTGACTTGGTGCCATCGAGAAAACTGTTGAACATCTGCGCATTCATCCCAGCGCTAGCGGCCTCATCTGCTGTCAGTCCGTAGTGGTCCCAAACCGTGTCGGGCGTCGATGCGTGATAGGCCGGTAGATACTTTGTGCCTTTTCCTGCAGCCACCACCTCAAACCCCGTTGATCGTGCCCATTCAACCAACTCGCACGTCAAGGCAGGTTGGTCCCCGTAAGCCATCGAGTACACGACCCCGGCACAACGAGCCTCTTCGGCCAGTAACGCCCCGGCCAATACATCCGCTTCGACGTTGACCATCACCACATGGCGTCCCTGAGCAATCGCGGCCCGAGCGTGGACGAGTCCCACGACAGGGTTACCAGTTGCCTCCACAACCACGTCAATGGCCTCGTTCTGTAACATGCTCACGGCATCGTCGACAAACTTTGTCTGCTCGATAAGCTCATCTGGCCAACCGACCGCCTTACACGACTTGCGAGCGTGCGAAGGATCCAGATCAGCAATGACTGACACCCTCAGCCCAGGTGTGGTGGGCACTTGCGACAAGAACATTGAACCAAACTTCCCAGCCCCGATCAACCCAACTCGCACCGGTGTGCCAGCCGCGGCGCGCGCCAATAGGTCCTTGTGTATGTACATCGGATTCTCTCTCGGGGTTTTTTCACTTGACGACGGGGATACACGTATGGCGTTCTAATTTCAGAATGCACAAGGTGTACGATATTGTCAACGAATGGCCCACTAATGACCGGCAATACCCTACGCTGTGTACAGAGGTGTCAATCACAAACATGACAACGGGATGAAAAAATGGATTACACGATGGGGTTTCACGAAACGGCGGAAAAGATCAAATAGTAAGTTAGGCGCCACCAGCAATAAGAGACGATAAAATGGCTTCAAATTATCTTAAGGTTGTAGCGTTTTCGACAACGGTTGGCGTATTGTCCTTACAAAAAGCCGCCGCTCAGGATAACTCCGAAGAACTGTTCAAGCTTAATCTGGAAAACGTAAGCATACAATTCTTGATAGAAACCGTCGCCACTCGCACGGGAAAGACTTTCATTGTCGATCCCCGAGTGAAAGCGACCATCAATATCGTTTCGGCAGAACCATTGAGTTCCGATAGGCTCTACGAATTGTTTCTCTCTGTCCTCGAAGTCCATGGGTACGCCGCCGTGCAGGTCGGATCAGTCACCAAAATAGTTCCGTCCTCAGTGGGTGTACAAAGCTCGATACCGCTGCTCGATGAGCACTCTAGTTCTGGCGACCAACTGGTCAGTCGTGTAATTCAATTGAATACGATCTCTGCTGTGGAAATAGTCGAGACGCTAAGACCTCTGTTTCCAGACTATGCAAGTATCACCGCCGAGAGTACCGGTAATAACGTGGTAGTCACTGATCGTGCAGCTAATGTGGACAAATTAATCGAACTGATCGTTCTGATGGACAATCAATAATTTTTGCTCGACCGAATAGGTTTACAACGTCTCCTGCAAGTCTATTTTACCGTCGAGATATTCTGTTAACGCTTCAGCCTGAATAAACTCGATATCGTGTTCGTGGGCATACTCCAGAGCATTTTTAGAAATCTCGCCTAGGGTCACATAAAGGTATCCAGTTACTTTATGTTTTTCGCCAGCAACGGTGAGTTTTTTTAATGGTTCAATACCCGTATTCGCCGCTTTGAATCGTTTGCAACTCAACAAAAATTTGTGCTTGCCTCGTTCCAGCTCTAATTCGGCCGCATCACCTTTGAACGGCGTAACATCAAAGTTCAATTTCTCATAATTGGCAGCGATTTTTTTTGCCAGCACGCTCGCGGTCATCGTACGTGCCTCCTGCTGAACTTCCAATATCCGCTTCTGTCTCGGACGCTGCATCTCTCGGTACGCCGAATAGCCCGCTATTGCCATGAACGGCAGGGCTGCCATGACCCCCAGAATCAGATACTTACCTTCGAACAAAATCACACCAAGGGCTATAATCGCCAGCCCAATCAGGATGCTATACCACCAAGGCGATCGCAGTAAGACTGCGAATAAAGACCCCTTGGCCATTTTAAATTCCATGCTGATCACGCCCTTGATAGAAATCTGACAAAACAGACAATTGATAATTGGGTCGGTCAGTACAAATGACCCAGAACGTGGTAATTGTAACGGAGCTTCTACACAGAATGGTGAGATGCCAATAGTTATACTGAGTATTCCTGTTCGCTGAAACTGAAAGAGATGGCGATTTGGTTTACATGAATCTTTGGTTTACACGAATCGATACTGTGATGCGTTCGATTGCGATGGTCGGCTAAGTTTGGAGGATCAGTATGCTGTTACCGTCAATCAAATTAAGTGTGTGCATAGCTGAACAAATGACGGTGTTCTTCTACCAAATTGGGTGGAGGTTGAAACGTCGCATCGAGACGTTGCTGCTGAGGCCGCAGGCTACTGACAATAGAGGACAAACCCGGTGTCCTTCCAGAACAGAATCTTCAACTTGTTGTAAGCCCGATCACGGAAGACGTAGAGAATCTGCGAAAACGAATCATGTCCCAGTTCCATCTGCACCAGCGCAGACAAACCTTCGTGGCCTTTACAGAAATCGACAACAGGGCCATACAGATAGATGACAGGCAGCTCGATGCTGGGACGCAATGATTAGCGTGTGCTCATCATTAATCAACAAGCCTGCCGACCAGCGCACTACTGTGCTCATCGATACCCTCAATCCCTTTTTCCTTTGTCCGACCAGACGACCTGGCAGC
>CALFBL010000083.1 GCA_937951695.1 uncultured Granulosicoccaceae bacterium
CTACGAAGGAGTCTGGACCCACAACGATCGTCGCCACACCGAACGCATATCAATCGATGAACTTACCCGCACGTACAGCAAAGATCATCGATTGATTCTGGTCGGCGACGCCAGCATGAGCCCCTATGAAATAGTCGCGCCCGGCGGCAGCGTTGAACACTGGAATGAAGAGCCCGGCGCGATATGGGCCCAGCGACTGATCAGCGCCTTCCCGCACTGCGCCTGGCTGAACCCCGAACCGGAAACGCGTTGGGGCTACACACAATCGATTGGTATGGTGCAGCAGATTGTGCGGCAACGCATGCATCCGCTGACGGTGGATGGAATCGAGCAAGCGATGCTGGCGTTACAGAGTGAGCACGGTATAAACGCAAATCGGTAAGCTAATTGCAAGGTTATTGGCGGCGACGCCTCGACAACATTTCGGGACACTGATCCAAGACGGTTAATACCGAATACACGCGTTAGCCGAAAACGGTCAGGCGTCGCCCCTCTTACGGTTTATCCGGATACACTGGCAGCATACGCTTTAAGTCGAGCAGCAGTGCCTGATTCACGCCTCTAACATCCACCGCCCGTAGGCCACTGAGCACGCGATTAAGTATGTCGTGGGCGCTGACATCCTGTTGATCGGCCAGACCCGACAGACACCCGTTTACGCACAACTCACCCCGTGCTTTGAGCGTTTCCGGCAGTGGTGTTTCGTTGCATAGTTGCATGATTTTTCGCGTCAGCAAGTACGATTGTGGTGCGTCGGTATGACGCAATAAAAATCCGTAACGGTGTTCTGCCAATTGCGCCACGTGGTTTTCTCGGCGATAAATAGCCATGAGGGCATCACGAATATTGTCATTAAACTCAGGCTCGTCCGATACCGGCACGAGTGTGCCATCGTGGTATCGAAACATGACCCCTACAATGAGCAGGCTGACCGGATCTGCGCCCGTCCCGATCGAGTTCTGATAATCGATCAATTGATGTAGAAACGAATCCGCTGAGCCGTCGATCGACGGCGTGGAGGCTGAAACCGCCGCCGGCGCTACAGGGCTTACTCCAGCAATGGAGGCACGTGGCGTCGAAACGTCCTGTGACTCAGCGCCTGGGCGGAACCCTTGATCGAATCCGGGTGCAATCAAGGGATTAGAACCCGGATTCATTCCGGGTGAGATTCCCCCGTTTGCCGAATCGGTTGCGGGATTAAAATTAATCATTCGCTCGAAAGTGCCCGGAATCGTGATCAAGCGATACGCCACATCAATGGCGTTCTGATCTGCATCCACCCAGGTCGAGACGTGCTCGCCGTCGCCCAGCTGCCGAAGTTTATCCGGGTCAAGCACGCTGGAGACCGCCCGTGCGAGCAATTCTCGCCGATCGAGGTAACCGAGCCGCTGGGCTGCTTGCGCGCTGACGTAGGTGATCTGATCGGTGTCATCCACCAGCAAGGTGCCGCCGGCGAGCGTATCGACCAATCGGTCCAGTCGTTGTCGCTCGGTGCCCAGCGCTTTTTGTTGACGCACAACCCGTCCGAGCGCATCAATTCTTGCCAGCAATAACTCACCGGCTTCGTTTTTGAAAAAGCAATCTACCGCTCCTGCGCGCAAGCTTAGCTTGATGATGGGATCGGAGTAGGCACTGGTCAGTATCGCGCAGACTATCTGCGGGTGCTTGCTGATCAGTTCGCGACAGACTTCATCCCCGGTTTCATCCTGAAGATAGAAATCCACGACGGCGATATCAATGGCTTGCTCGCGCACAGCCACAATAGCCTCATCCCGGTTAGCTACCGCGTGAATGCGATAGCCGTGCAAGGTAAGCACCTTACTCAGCGATTCACGAATGCTCGGCGAATCGTCAATCAACAGAACTCCGATATCGCTGTTGTCGAATTTTACCGTCGCACGCTTGCCAGCCGGAGCGCTGGTGTCACGCCCTCCCGCGGTGGCACTGAGCAGCGATTGCAAGGTTTCACCGATCGATTCGTAGGACTTCCAAGCCAGCATAGCGCTGTTGGGACGATCGGCCACCCAAGCACGGGTTTCCGCACGTTGATCAGTAGACATGACCACCACTGACAGCGCATGAAAGTCATCCTGCTCAAGCAGCGCTGTTACAGTGTCTGCTTCACGCACAGCAACACTCGGCCAACCGAGCACGATGGCGTCAAAGTCGTTATCAAACGACTGAAATTGGTCGCGCAATGCTTCGACAGCGTCCTGATAATCGCCCATGGACACCACCGTGTGACCCAGCGATTGCAGGTAATTGTCGAGCACGTAGCGCATGGTGGTTGAAGGCTCCACCAGCAGCAATCGGGAAGTCATGGCCCTCGGCTCATCGTCAGGAGCCTGATGTTGCAAGATGTGCACTAGATTAACCGTTTGAAAGAAGCATTCGGGAAGGACTTTGTGAACCACACCACAGACTGGCCTACGGAACAGCCCATCGATTGGACAAGCGAACGCAGTTTCCGACAGTCTCCGCACGAGCCTGCGTTCTACAACAACCCCTATTCACTTTATCGTCAGCTGCATGAGCGCAGGGGCCCTGTATTCTGGCACGACTACGGTTTCTGGTGCCTGATTGAATTTGATGCCGTCGCGTCAGCATTAAAAGATCGACGCTTCGCCAGACTGCCGCCAGCCTCTGCCCTGCGCCATAGTGAGTTCTCTAAAACGCCGACTGGAGAATCACACGCAGCCCACATGCAGCAATTTGCTCAAGTCGAACGTCACTCGTTGCTGCAACTCGAGCCACCGGTGCACACTCGACTACGCAAACGTATCAATCAGGCGTTTGTTGCGCGCCAGATCGAGACCATGGCAAAACCAATCGAAGCCATGGTCAATCAGTGCATTGATCAGTTCATCGACGAGCGCGCCTGTGACCTGCTCACAACGCTGGCAACGCCCGTACCGGTGACCGTGATAGCCACGCTGCTCGGTGTCCCACTGGATCGCCGTGACGATTTACTGCGTTGGTCGCACGACATGGTGAAGGTATACACCCTGACCCAGTCTTACAACGATGAACGCCTCGCCAACCAAAGCGCTGGTGAGTTCAGTGACTGCCTGCTAGCGCTTATTGACGAGAAGCGCCGCAAACCAAAAGAGGATCTACTGAGCTTGATGGCCAGCACACGCGACCCGGGTAGCATACTTAGTAATGAGGAGATTATCAGTGTAGCGGTACTGCTGTTAAACGCAGGCCACGAAGCGACGGTGCACCAATTCGGCAATCTCGTCAACGCGTTACTGCAGAACGATTGCGCACCGCGTGGGGGCTTCAACGATGCAGTTCACGGCAAACGCACGGTTGATGAAGGCTTACGTTACGACGCACCTTTACATCTGTTTTTACGCTATGCGCAATGCGATGTTGAGCTGGGGCACGGCGTCACAGTGAAAGCCGGCGAACAGGTCGCTGTGCTTCTTGGGGCGGCTAACCGGGACCCCACGCGCTTTGTCGAACCTGAGAGATTCCGGCCCGAGCGAACCGATGGCGCGCATGTATCCTTAGGAGCAGGGATACATTTTTGTATCGGGGCAGCCCTTGCTGGACTGGAACTGCAGATCTTGACCGATACCCTATTTAAACGCATACCGGACTTGCAGCTAGCGCAACAACCACAGTATCAAGACCTGTTTCATTTTCATGGGCTCAAAGCGCTTCAGGTTCGTTGGTGAACGGATTGTGGACCGGCCACGGGCTATTGTCGATATTAAAAATTTTGCCGATACGACTAACCCAAGGGCGGGAAACGCCCTAAGGTAATAACCCGGCAAACGGCCAAATCGTTACCGTATCCCCTGCATTTACCGCGTTAACCGTATCGTCCATAACGATCAAACAGTTAGCAATGCTCATAGAGCTAAGCCGCCCGGCTCCCTGCTTGCCGGTCAGTTTGACCTCCAAAACGCCTGTTATTTTGTTCAGCGTTGCGATCCCTCTTTGGTATTCGTAACGCCCGGGAGATTTCTTGATCGCAGATATCGAGGTTGCCGGTACGGCAAATGGCTCAACCGCTTTCATTCCCATGCGTAGCTTTAACGCGGGTTGCACAAACGCGAGGAAACACACCATTACGGCAACCGGATTTCCGGGCAGTCCGAAAAAGCGCGCATCACCGATTCTCCCACTGGCCAGGGGCCGGCCCGGTCGCATGGCAATTTTCCAAAACGAGACATCGCCTAATTCGTGAAACGCTTTGGTGACATAGTCCGCTTCGCCTGCCGACACACCACCGGAAGTAACGAGAACATCGGCCTGTTCAGACGCTTCTTTTAACACCCGTATGGTGTCGTCGAAAGTATCGCGCACAATGCCAAAATCCAGCGCTTCCACGCCGAGCGCATTGAGCAACGCTCGTAAGGTATGACGATTACTGTCGTACACCATGCCTTGTGGCAAGCCTTCACAGATTGCTTTGTCCAACGGTTGCACTTCATCACCGGTAGAGAAAAACGCCACTTTCAGTCGCCGGGTAACGGTGACTGTTACTATGCCAACCGATGCGATCAATCCGATATCTGCCGCAGATAACTGTCGTCCTGCTTCCAGCACCGTGTCACCAATGTTTAAATCTTCACCGGCATGGCGCACGTTCCGCCCAGCCTGCACTTGATGATCGATTCGTACTGCCCCTAAGTCACCGTGCGCGCCGTGTTCACTTGCCTTGGCCTGGGATGCGTTCGTCGCAACCACTTCCACGTGTTCTTGGATCACCACCGTATCGGTGCCTTTGGGCAACACTGCACCGGTAAACACCCGCACCGCGCTTCCGCTCGGTACCACATCGCCGTGTGTAACCCCTGCGTAGGCTTCGCCAACGACGTTTAGCTGCGCCTCGCCATGCTCTGGAATGTCGGCACTGTTGATGGCGTAACCGTCCATCGCCGAGTTGGTGGCGGCGGGGACGTTCATCGGGCTGGTTACGGCGTTGGCAAGTACTCGCCCTGCAGCCTCAACGGTGGGAAGAACCTCCGTATCGTCAATTGGTGGCATCATAAGCGCCATTCGCCGCTTGGCTTCCACCACAGGCATCAACTCGGGTTCTACAGGATCATCACAGGAGGGTTGTCGGGGAATGCTCATGGTGCGCTCACGGATCGCTTAACTCCGGCTCAGCCGTTGCTCAGCATCCTGTTGCTCTTCGGGGGTGTTAATGTTATCGAACATGGTTCGGTACGCCGCACAATCGACACTTTTATACCCTTGCTCGTCATACCAGCGATCAATTTTTCGCTCGCCGCGTACCAGGTAATCTCGCAGCGACAGTGCCAAGGATCGTTTTATCGCAGCAAACACCGGTTGCAAGCGTTCGCCATCGTGAGCGACTACGATGGGATTTTCTGTAGCAATGGGTTCGTCCACCGCTGCAGCCCACAGGGCGTTGAACAGTTCAGGTTTTACAAACGGTGAATCGCACGGACACATCAGCACCCAATCGGTGCCCATACACTCGCAAGCACTTAACAGTCCGGCTAAGGGCCCAGGGTATTCAGGCAGCACATCGCCAATGACCGGTACACCGTGTTTTTCGTAAGCTAATTGATTGCGATTGGCGTTGATCACCACACTGTTGGCTACCGGACGCACGGCCTCCAGAGCCCAGGCCACCATGGGCCTCTGGCCGACTTCAATCAAACCTTTATCGTTGCCGCCCATGCGACGTGCAAGCCCCCCGGCGAGAATGACAGCGCCCAAAGTTGGGGTGTGTGACGAATCCACGTTCAACTTAGTGTGAGCTCCCGTGTAGCTGTGTCTCAAGCGCGTCCACAGCATCGATCAAAGGCGAGCCCATGGGAGCCTTCAATTGCTCGAAACGTCCGGCAAGAAAATCGCTGAAGTCGCCATTCGTTTCAGCTTCCAATTGCCGTTGACGGCGCATGGATTCAGAGGCACTGAGCATTAATGAATCTGACAGCGACTGATCAATCTCACGGCTAACCAGCGCGTGATGATGACGCGCGGATTGGTCCATGGCAAACCGAAAAAATGAACCGCCCGAGAGTACCTGATCGATAACATCAGCGGATGTGGTGTAATCGGATGAAGCAAACCGCTGACGTTGAATGGCAACACAGTTGCTGTGAACGTCTGCGCCATT
>CALFBL010000084.1 GCA_937951695.1 uncultured Granulosicoccaceae bacterium
GGGGTGTCGTCAGGAGGAATGGTGGCCATGGTGAGCGTTTTATGGTGATACGACTCGATAGTGGCAAAACATTTACTGATGGCCGTTAACATGCCCAGCGCCAGTACGTCCACTTTCAACAGACCCAGTTCTTCCAGATCATTTTTATCCCATTGGATGGTGGTTCTATCGGGCATTGCAGCGTTCTCTACTGGTACCAGGGTGGAGAGATCTCTGTCTGAGATAACAAAGCCACCCACGTGTTGGGATAAATGTCTGGGGAACCCCAGCAACTGATCGAGCAGCCACGCATAACGTTTCATCAGTGGGCTGTCTGGATCAAAGCCCATATCGATCAGGCGCTCCCCAATAACGTGTGAACCGTCCCACCACGCTAACGATTTTGATAAGGCATCGATCTGATCAACGGATAAGCCAATCACTTTACCGATGTCGCGAATCGCGCTTTTCTTTCGGTAGGTGACAACCGTTGCGGCAAGAGCGGCGCGGTGACGACCGTACTTGGCGTATATGTATTGAATAACTTCTTCACGGCGTTCGTGTTCAAAATCGACATCGATATCGGGTGGTTCATCGCGTTCTTTTGAGATAAAGCGTTCAAATAGCATGCGGGTGCGTGCGGGATCCACCTCGGTGATGCCTAAGCAAAAACACACTGCCGAGTTAGCAGCAGAGCCTCGTCCCTGACACAATATGTTTTGACTGCGGGCAAAATTGACAATGTCGTAGACGGTGAGAAAGTACGACTCGTAATTCATATCGCGTATCAGATTAAGCTCATGCTCAATCTGGTTGGTTACATCAGTGGTTACACCGTCTGGCCATCGCCAGGCAACCCCTTCGTAAGTGAGTTGTCTGAGGTAGACGCTGGAGGTCAACTCTGCTGGCACGACCTCACGCGGGTATTGATAGTCCAATTCACTTAATTCAAAAGTGCACAATTCGGCCACCAAGGCGCTGTTAACCAATGTTTGCTCTGGGTACAGGGCGCGTAAGGCTCGCGCATCGCGCAAGTAATGTTCACCATTGGGAAACAGTCGCTTGCCGGCCTCATCCAGCGTGCAGGTATGATGAATGCAGGTCAGCACATCCTGCAGTGCGCGGCGCGATCTGCGATGCATGTGCACATCCCCTGCAGCGATCACCGCGAACTGAAAGCGCGCGGCGGTGGCGAGTAGCCAATGGGTGTGCTTGTTATCGTATTGGTTGTAATGCAATTCAAGCGCTAAGAAGGTGTGCGGCCCGAGGCTTTTAAACCATTGAAACCAGGGATCCAGTTCGCGTTTGAGCGGTTGGGTATCGAATACGCGATTGCTTGGGTGCGAGGCGTGTTGCAACGCGGTAGAGGCGGTGGCGCGAGCGGCATCGTCGGGAAAATAGGGTGGCACCAGTAGCAGCGCGCAAGCATCCAGACCCGCGTGATCGATCATGTTTCGATTGATGTTGTAGCTGCCTTTATCGGCGTTTCGCCTGGCTTCGGTGATAAGCCGGCATAGCCTGGAATAGCCCAGAGCATCGCGCGCCAATGCCACCAGACGAAAGCCGTCATCGAGTGCAAATTCACAGCCGATGAGCAATCGAAAAGACAGCCTTGGCGTGCTGGTAAGCAATTCCCGCACTCGTCCATAGGCACGGACCACACCGGCCATCGAACATTCATCGGTGATAGCGAGCGCCTCGTAGCCGTGCTCTATAGCGGTATCGACCAGTTCTTCCGGGTGGGAAGCGCCGCGCAGAAAGCTGAAGTTACTGACACAGTGCAGCTCAGCGTAGCGCAATGGCTCGCCGTTTGAACGGCCCGGCGGGTGGCTATACGGTGTGGAAAAAACCGGCATCTTTAACTATATATAATAACAGTACAGTAACTATATACAGTCTTTGAGCCAATATCTACAGACATAAAAAAAGCGGCTCACTTATGCGAGCCGCTCCTCAATTATCTCGTCCTGGCCCGCACGAGCGGCGGCTCCAGTCCGATCATAGAGTCACTACTACTGCGATACATCTTCCTGATCGGATGCAAAACCAGCGCTGACAAAGGGCTCACGCTGCATCACGCGAATGTAGTCCACTTCGTACTGGAACGGGAAGATATCCGGGTTTGCGGCATCCGGTGTGGGTGCCCAAGCCGAGCCTGCCACCAGATAATTAACGATAACCTGAGGTGCACGACCCACTTGAGGACCTGTCAGACGCTTGATCTCGACACCGTCGATGTACCAGATAATCAGTGACGGCTCCCACAGTACGCCGTAGGTGTGGAAGTCATCGCTGTACAGCTCACCGGTTGGGTTCTCAAAATTCATCGTTGGTGATGACATGATGTCACCGGTTAACGGATTCTCGTAGTGATAAGTCTGGAACGCATCTTCGTCGCCAAAGGGGTTCTCACCGAGGTACTCGAGAATGTCAATTTCTGGGCTCTGGCGCTGAATGCCTTCACCGGGATAACGGTGAAACAGATAAAAGCTGGACAATGCACCAACCGAGCTGCTTACACGCATTCGACCTTCCGCATAACCGTACAGGAATTGAAAGTTCGATGAACCGTCAGTGCTGTGCGACGACAGGGCACCTGATAGGAATTCGCAACGATCCAGACCCGTGGGGTCAGGCGCATCGCACTGAGGTGGCAACGAGCTGCGCAATTCGTCTGGAACGGGAATGGCTTCAATGATTAACGAATCCCCTGTGAAACTAAACGGATCGTAGCCGAAATCGGGTTGTTCCTGAGTGTTCACAAAGTACTGCTGTTCACCGTTGATGATCGAATCGGCGGCGATCAGCTCGGTCGTCCATTTATCGGCATCAATCGAGTTGCCAGTGAATTCATCTTCGAACACCGTGGTGAATTCGTCGAGGAAAAAACGCGTCTCAGATAGATCATTACGCTGAGCGAAATCATCATCTGTACCGAGGAACGGGTCTTCATAGCGTGGGATGGGTGCGCCACGATCCGCATGATAGGTTATGGTTAATTCGTTTGATCGAGGCGACTCTTGTCCATCGTTGTCAATCGCAGACACTTGATAGGTATAGGTGTCACCGGGTACCGGCTGGTTGACCTGGCAGAAATGAATGGTGTCGAAAAAGCGCGTGAAGTTGCAGTCGATAAACGATGTCGTGCGCCAGATCTGTTCGAGCTCGGCCTGGGTGCCACTGTTCAGACTGGTCTGATTGCGCTCAATGTCATAGATGACACCATCGCTTCGGTACAGTTTATAGGCAACCACTTCGCCGTCGTCGTTAGACGGGGCCCAGTTCAGCTGAGCCCAGTCATTACTGACGAGTTCGATCCGCAGATTTTTCGGTGTCGTTGGCGCGCCGCCAACAACCGCTGCTTCACTATCAACTTCCAACAAGGTGTTGAAAGGATCAGCCAGGGATGGTCCCGGCACTGCGTCCGCGAATGGATCCGGCAACGTAGGGGGTACTTCACCGGCTGCCAGAGCAGGTGGCTCTGAGTCCGTGCCACCCGTGTCCGAACCGTCATCGGATGCCGTGTCCGTGTCCGTAACATCAGTGTCCGAACCGTCATCGGATGCCGTGTCCGTGTCCGTAACATCAGTGTCCGTGTCCGTGTCCGTGTCCGTGTCCGTGTCCGTAACATCGTTGTTTGAACCGTCATCAGATGCCGTGTCTGTGTCGTTACTGTCGAACACCTCGGGCACGCCGGCAGCTGCGCCATTGGAGCCGCCATCGTCTGAGGACGAACAGGCTACGAATGAGGTTGAGGCGAGCGCCAGCACTGCTAAGCGTATTAATTTATGGGTATCTTGCACAGGGTTTCCCTTTTTTTCGCGGAAATGAAGAGATGCGGTTTTGGGTAGCATTCTCCAACCGCAAGAATATTTTTGAACACCACTAATATTGTGGCCGGAATGGTAACACCGCCATTTGCGTAGCCTAAGCGTGCTAGGTCATATTTCGCGTGTGAATGGTGACACATAAGTAAGCTAAGCGGCCTGGGTTCAAGTTATTGACAGACATGGCGCAGTTCGTTGACGGAACTTTGTCTTGGCCGAACTCGCACCGCGACCGAAACCTCGACCCTGTCTCACTGCCTTGTACCCGTTTAGCCAAAATTCATCCCTATAACGGAGCGATATTTTTTAACCCAATTCGACAACCACCGCGGGTAAAATGCCCGCCACAGTCAATTCGCCTGCGTTAGCCGTTCTGCACTGACGCCATCACTCACTCTAGGGTCCAGAAATGAGCATTACTATCCCCAGCGGTTACCAAGTCGCTGATACGCTTTATCAGTTCGTCGAACAAGAAGCTCTACCGGGGTCCGGGGTCACCAGCGAGAGGTTCTGGACGGGACTGGCGAGTGTGCTCGACGATTTCAATCCGCGTACAACGCACGTTTTAGCGAAGCGGGTAGAGCTGCAGTCGGCTATTAATGACTGGCACGAGAAAAATCCGGGCACACCGGATATGTCAATTTACAAAGCCTTCCTGACCGATATTGGTTATCTGGTGCCGGTCCCGGATACCAACCAGGTAATCGTCGATCGGGTCGATCCGGAAATCGCTACCGTTGCGGGCCCACAACTGGTGGTTCCGGTCAATAATGCGCGTTATGCGCTGAACGCTGCTAATGCGCGCTGGGGAAGCTTGTACGATGCGCTCTACGGCACAGACGCCATCAGTGAAGAGGATGGGGGTTCGCGTTCTGGTCCATACAACCCCACCCGCGGTCAGCGAGTGATTGCGTGGGCCAACAATTTTCTCAATCAAGCCGCACCGCTTGCCCAAGGTGATTACGCTGATGTCACCGTCTTCACTGTTGAGAAGGGTATTCTGCAGGCCACGCTGCAGTCGGGCAGTAAAATTGGGTTGAAGGATCCGACTCAGTGCGTGGGCTATGTGGGTGATAAAGACTCGCCGTCGGTTGTTGTGTTGAAAAACAACGGATTGCACATTGAACTGGTCATCGACCCGGACCATCCGGTGGGCAAAGACAGCGCCTGCGGGATGAAGGATGTATGGCTGGAGTCGGCATTAACCACAATTCAGGACTGTGAGGATTCTGTCGCCGCGGTGGACGCCGAAGATAAAGTCGTTGTATATCGAAACTGGCTGGGTTTAATGACTGGCAAGTTGCGGGAATCGTTTGAAAAAGGTGGCGAAACTGTGGTGCGAGCCTTAAACGATGATCGGCGCTACACAACCGTGTCGGGTGGCGAGGCGCGTTTGCCTGGACGCAGTGTGCAATTGGTCAGACACGTCGGTGCGCACATGAAAACCGATATGGTGTTGACCGCCGACGGCGAAGAGGTTTATGAAACCTTGGTCGATGCCATGGTGACGTGTTTGTGCGCTACTCATGACTTCGCAAAATCCAGCGATCAGCCTAGAAATTCGCGCACCGGCAGCATGTACGTGGTGAAGCCTAAAATGCATGGACCAGAGGAAGTTGCGTTAGCGGTTGACTTGTTTACGCAGGTGGAGAAGCTACTCGATTTGCCAAGAAACACCATGAAAATGGGCATCATGGATGAAGAGCGGCGAACCTCAGTCAACCTCGAAGCTTGCATCTCGGCAGCTCGTGAGCGAGTGATCTTCATAAACACGGGCTTTCTCGATCGCACGGGCGACGAGATGCACACCAGCATGAACGCCGGCGTGATGATTCCCAAGGGGGAGATGAAAAACGCTGCCTGGCTAGCCGCCTATGAAGACAGCAACGTCGATGTGGGCCTGAAGTGTGGCCTCAGCGGCAACGGGCAAATCGGCAAGGGGATGTGGGCGATGCCCGATCAAATGGCCGATATGTTGGAGGCCAAAATAGCTCACCCGAAGGCCGGTGCGACTACCGCCTGGGTACCGTCGCCCACTGCAGCCACCTTGCACGCGACGCATTACCATCAAGTATCGGTCGGTGAGCGACAGGCTGAGGTTGCCAAGCGTGATGCGGCTGCAGTGGAGACGCTTCTATTGATTCCTTTGGCCGATGCAGGCCGAAATTTTTCGACAGAAGAGCTTCAGCGTGAGCTGGACAACAACGCACAGAGCATCCTCGGGTACGTGGTCCGCTGGGTGAATAATGGGGTGGGTTGCTCGAAAGTGCCCGACATCAATAATGTGGGTCTGATGGAAGATCGGGCGACGCTGCGAATTTCCAGTCAATTGCTCGCCAATTGGTTGCATCACGAGCTGATTAGTGAACAACAAATCAGGGACACCATGGAGCGCATGGCGTTGGTTGTCGACCAACAGAATTCGGCCGATCCACACTACGCTGCCATGGCCCCTGGCTTCGACGACAGCGTGGCTTTTCAAGCAGCGCTTGATTTGGTGTTGAAAGGGCGCGACCAGGCAAACGGTTACACCGAATTTGTGCTAACCGAGCGGCGACGCGCCAGAAAGTCTCAATTGGCTGAGTAATCGCTGAAGAATAATGCTTTCCTGAATGAAACTTTTACAGATACAGCGGTCTTAATCATATGCGTGGTTGGAGCCAGAGACTCATTGTTTGCGGTTGTGGGCAGTGAGAAATTGTTGACACTCGCAACTATAGAGTCGCTGTATCCTTATCCGCTAAATGCGGCAGCGTCATTTAATATTTCGAGAGGTTTGTTATGCGTTTAACTTTACGCCGTCAATCAACGGCACTTTTATTGGGTGTGGCCAGTGCTTCGATTGCCGGTTGCGGAGTGTTGAATACCGGGCCTGCCGATGAACGTTGGGCTAACTACAAAACTTGGACTAAAATCACCGAGGGCAATGTCGGTACGGGCGATCCGACCGGTTTTATCGGTAACGTGCACAAGGGGTCTAGCGGCTACCGAGATGTATACGTGAACGATATCGGGGCTGCGATGCTCGCGAGTGAAGGTCCTTATAACTTTCCGGCTGGAACCGTGATTGTTAAAGAACAATTCGAAAACAAAGCCAATTGGGAGTCGCAAACTGGCGCTGGCGTAACTGTGAGTGTCAAGGCCACCGCTAGTGATGCGCCTAATGTAGACGATTGGATTTGGGCCAGCAGCTTCCGCGGCACGGCGAAAGCAGACCCTTTCTGTTCAGGCTGTCACTCAATCGCTGCGAAAGACGATTATGCTTTCACTAACGGTGCCTTCCTCGCGGCTGAGAAATAGCCCCGGGTACTGGTTGTGCGCGACACGAGCCGTGTCAGTACGCTTTAGGCGGTCAGTACGCTTTAGGCGCGTACTGGACCGAACGTCTCACCCTGTGAATCGAAAGCGAGTATTGAACTGTCGATGCTCGCTTTTTTATGCTTAAAACATACTCATTTGAGCATCGGTGATAGCGGCAAAGCTGGTGTCCAGAAATTGCAAAATCCCGTCGGCTGCCGGTGCCAGTTGTTTCTCCATGTAGTGATCGTAATTGGGCTGGCTACGCAGAGCTTCAAGCGGTTCAGGCCCGTTTACCGTAATTATGTATTGAACGCTGTTGCCGGGTCGGTCCAGTTTTCTGGCGGCTTGTACATGGGGTGGTACGTTTTTGATGTACTCGCTCACTTGCCGACGTAAACGTTTGGTGTAGATCAGTTTGTCGTCCAGCTCACCCGCGTTGAGCGCAGTGGCGGTTTTTTGAATGAAGTCGGTCACCGCTTCGTCGTGAAACACGCGTTCAAACAGCGTGCGCTGAAATTCTCTGGCCAATGGCGTCCAGTCGGTTCGAACCGCTTCGAGCCCTTTTACCACCAGTTTCGTTGAACCATGGTCGATGATCAAACCAGCGTATCGTTTCTTACTGCCGGTGGGCATACCACGAACGGTGGGCATAAAAAAACGTGTGTAGTGCGTTTCGTATTCCACTTCAAGATGCGAGATTAGGGCAAGCTCTTCGCGCAAGGTGGTCGACCACCATTGATTGATATCACCTACTAATCGTCGACCAATGCGGTTCGCAGAATCGCTGCTGTGTTCCTCGCTCAAGTACACAAACAATGAATCGGTGTCTCCGTAAATAACTGGATAGCCAAATGACTCTATCAGCTGCTGAGTGCGGGTAATGATGTCGTGACCTCGTCGCGTAATGCTGGAGGCAAGTTGTGCGCTGTGGAAGCGGCAACCGTTGGAACCAAGAACCCCATAAAACGAATTCATGATGATCTTGATCGCTTGGGACAAGGCGGTGTTGGATTGCGCCTTGGCTCGATCGCGCGCTTGCCATAGATCTTCGATCAAGCCGGGCAAGATATGTTCATCGCGAGAAAATTTAGCGTCGAGGTACCCTGGAATTGGATTGTCACCGTGTTGGCGTAACCCCATAGGGTCTATCTTGAAGGTGCGGATGATGCTGGGATACAAGCTTTTAAAATCCAGCACCAACACGTTCTTGTATAAGCCGGGCTGCGAGTCGAGAACATAGCCCCCGGGGCTTGCCAGGCCATCGTTGCTGTGGCCGACATCGGGGCCAACAAAACCCCGGCGGTGCAATCGCGGCAGGTACAGGTTATCCAAAGCGGCCACCGAACCCCCGAGTCGATCCAGTGCCAGTCCGGTTAAATTGGCTCGCTCTATGGCGAACCCGATGAGATCGGCCTTGGCAAAGATGTCGTTGACCAGTGAGCAGTCTTTAAAATTGTAGTCGGCTAGTGCGGGCTTGTCGTTTGCAAACAGACGATTAATTTCAGCTACCTTGTTTTGCACCGGAGTGATTAACTTCCCTTCGCCGAGCAGTTGATGGGAAACGTTGTCGAGTGAAAAACTGTCGAATGCCCAAAAGCCTGCCTTGAGCAGATCGATACCGTCGAGCACAGCTCGCCCCGGGATTCTGGCCACTCGAGGTTGTCCGGGGGATCCAGGCTGCAGCACGGCGGCCAGCTCGTCTCCACGCCCGTAATCAAATGCGATGTTTAATCGCTGATGCGCGCGTTGCAGCATGTTCAAGTCAAAGTTGATCACCGCCCAACCCACTAATACATCAGGATCGATGGTGTGTAACCACTCGATAAACCGCAGCAGCAAGGTGCGTTCATCAGGAACGAAATGCAGCGTGTAACCTAAGTCGCGAAGCTCGTTCGAGGCATCACGAGTATTCGGCGTGGAGGCGAGCATGTTATCGATCATGAACACCACACCGCTGTGTTTGACAAGACCTTGCGACGTGTAATCTCGTGCGTCTGCGCCAATCGAATACAAGTAATCGGTGCCAGCTTGAGTTTCGATGTCGAGCGAGACGATTCGCAAACCGGGTGACACCGCTGCGGGTTTGAGTTTTGGGTTTCGATAGCGGCGATAGCCTGTGTGTTGCTCGTACGCTCCTTCCACACAAAAGCCTGTCTGGATAAAACGCTCCATGAGGTACCGATCGTGGGGTTTGACATCCGATTCGTACAAGTGATGTGCAAGCTCTGGGCTGGAATGCCTGAACTGCGTCAGGGCTCGCTGCTGAGGGAAGTACAGAGCGTCCATATCGTCTCCAGTCAGATTTTTTAATTGTCGCGGTTGCCGCGTGGTGCCCGGTGGTGTGTCCAGTGCCAATAAGCGTTTCACGAAACACACCGCGCGTTGGCCCTCGACCACTAGCTGAATCGGCCCACTGTCGGTCGCAGCCCATAGACTGATCTCCACCCCATTGGGTCGATCTCGCCAACCTCGAGTAAGTAAATAGGCTTGCATGGCTAACAGTGTAACGGGGCAGGCGTTGACGTGCTTTGTCTTCGGTTTACGATAGCTTAGCGCTCCCTACAGCGGCTTCACGTAGAGCGCCGTCGTGACTGGCATTGATGTTGACTAACTTGCACTACCCAGCGCTGTTGAGCCATAAAAGCAGTGCCGATGCAATGACAACCGTGACCGAGAGCACACAGTTCGCGCGCTAAATTGACGCTCAGCTTCGGTTACGCCAAACTGGTGACGAGTCGATGTTGAAACAGTTTTTTTTTAAAGTTTCTAAAGCCCACAATTTTGACGCCAAACGACTAGCGGCGGCTATGGCCTTGGCTATGGTGAGTGTTGCAACAGCCAAGGCCGATTCAAAGACTGCGGCAGATCTGTTGGATTTGGCGGGTATTCCACCGCATCTCGAGATTGCTGCTGACTCGATCGCAGAGGAAGGTTACGCGCGATACGTGTCTTGTCTAGTCGCTGATGGAGTTCAGCCAGGTGCTGCCCTACAACAAGCGTTTACCGACATGATCAAAAGCCATTTTGGACCAGAACAATCGCTCGCGCGTGCTGTGGAGACGATGGCTGGCAGTCTCAGTGACGAAACTATGCGCCTTGCTCGAGAATTCTTTGATACCGATGTCGGTAAACGGATCGTGAAGGCGGAATACGATTCCAAAGGCGCCAGTGAGGATGAGTTTGTTGAACATGTAAATGTCTACGTGAATTCCGAGAGTTGGACGGTGTCGCGAAAACAGCTGATCAACGAGCTGCTCGAGCACACGCGCGCGGTTCGCTTCGTCAGTTTGATAAACGGCGAGATCACGGTGGCGGTAAAGGTCAGCAGCGAGTGTGATGCCACTGAAGCCGGCTATTTAAAATTGAGTGACGAACTCAAGCGCGAGAGAACTGACGCCCGATTTGTCGAGCCTATTATGGCAGGTGAATTGAATTTGGTAATCGCAACGGTGTTTCGCGACTTGTCAGACCAAGAGATCCAAGCGTACCTGGAATTTGCCAGTAGCCCGGCGGGTAAATCGTTCTTTAATGGTTTGTTGCAATCGACTCGGCGTGGCATTGCGGGCGGCCTGTCTGGTGTGCGTACTGAACGTATCGCCACCCACGAGGGCGATTAGTGACTCACTAGAGAACGCGTTCTCGCGAATACCAACGCACTGCGCTATATAATAACGCCGCTGCAGCGAACGATGTTCCCACCACCGAGAGCGTAATGTGAGTCATGTTGATCGTGTCTTGTAACACCACGCGTTCGAGCAGTTGGTATTGACTTAACATCGGCAAAGCCATGGTGGTGTTGAGTGATTTGATGTTGACAAACTGCAGGATGAAAAACGGGGCCATCGGGAACACCATCAGCAGTCCAAGATACGTCTGGGCCTCTTTGGAGCTGCGCGTCGAGGCCGCCACGGCCATCAACACCGCTGAGATGAAGAAGATTAACGGCGAGGCCAATAACCAGGATTTGAAGATGGTAACGGCATCAAAGCTAAGCTCTCCGCCAGCCATTTCCGGTGCCAGGAACTGAAATACCAAAAAAACACTGACGGCGGTAAGAACACTGGACAGTGCGACAAATACTAATACAGCGAGGTACTTGCCGATCACCAGTTTGTATCGGGGCATCGGTAAACTCAATAGTGGTTCCAGTGATAGACGTTCTCGTTCACCGGCGGTGGTATCGATGGCCAGATAGAATCCGCCCATCACCATGGCAACGATTAACAAAAACGGCAATAGTGATGCCAGCAGTTGCCCTCGAAATCCGTTGGTCGAAACATCCTGCAAGCGCACATCAACACTGTTGAAAACCGACGGATCAATGCCGCGATGTTGCATGCGTAAGGCATTAAGCGATTGCCCATAAACCTGGAGCAGGGCACTGATTTTTCGAGCTTCTTTGGACGAATGTTTATCGCCATCATTGACGTGAATGATCAACGGTGCTGGATGAGCTGTGCGTAGGGCTTCAGAGAATTCTTCGGTGATCTCCAATACTACTGGTACATCCCCGCGGCGAACACTGGCTTCAATGTTATCGGGTGCTGCCTCTGCATCGATATTGTTAGAGCGTAAAAATTCGATCAGATTAGGCGCTCTGTCGAGATGACTGATTGCCAGAACAGCGGGCTTGTCATAGCTGACTGTGGCCTGTTTTAATCCGGCAACCAACGCACCTCCTATGCACACGGGTAACAACACAGGGCCGAACAACAAGGCGTAGAAAACGGTTTGACGATCGCGAAGGTTATCGACGATTTCCTTCCACAGCATGACCAATATCAGCATCACAGCTCGCCCCCGATGGCCGTTACAAACGCATCTTCC
Source organism: uncultured Granulosicoccaceae bacterium (assembly GCA_937951695.1). GTDB lineage: Bacteria > Pseudomonadota > Gammaproteobacteria > Granulosicoccales > Granulosicoccaceae > Granulosicoccus. The sequence goes on from CALFBL010000084.1 coordinate 11,934, forward strand.
AAAGACGATTGGCCGGTCGTATGGAGCAGATGGTCCAGTGATCCTGTCATTGAGATTTTGCCTTTTGAGATGATCGCAATCTCATCGCACAGCGCTGCAACCTCTTGCATGATATGGCTGGAGAAAACCACACAGTGTCCATCATTGGCTAGCTGGCGGATGATTTCTCGCAGTCCACGTGTGGCCATCACGTCCAGCCCATTGGTAGGTTCATCGAGCATCAGGGTTTGTGGCCTGTGTACCAAGGCACGGGCGAGAGCGACTTTGGTTTTTTGGCCCTGCGAAAATCCCGCGGTACGACGATCAGCGAAACTTTGCATCGCCAGCATTTCAACCAGTTCATCGACCCGTAAGCGCGTCGTGCGTCGGTCCAGGCCGCATAAGCGGGCGTAATAGTGAATGTTCTCTCGCGTCGTCAAACGTGGGTAAATGCCTGCGTTGTGCGGCATAAAGCCTAAGTTTTGGCGCACGCTCAGAACCTCGTCGGTGCTGCAGCGCATCAAAACCGAGGTGTGTGCCTCTGCTGAGAGCAAGAGGGACACCCATCTGAAGATACTCATCTGTGGATTAAACACTTGTTTTCGTAGGTTTCCGGGTCTGTGTTCCGC
>CALFBL010000085.1 GCA_937951695.1 uncultured Granulosicoccaceae bacterium
GCGTATCCTCTGGCCTTTGCTGTTTTCACTGCTGTGGGTGGCGGTGCTGGTGGTGGTGTCAGCTCCCCGGGTGGTGAATCCGTTGGTGGATGCCTGGGAGACGCGCTACCCACCGGACGCCAGTTGTGGCAGCGATTCGCTGATCGTGGTGTTGGCTGCTGGGTTAGACAAAAAAGCGAAATCGCCTGAGCAAACCGAATACCTCTACCCCGCCAGTCACATCCGCAGCGCACACGCGGCGTCTCTAGCGACCCGCGACGCTGCATCAATGATACTGGTGACGGGGCAGGGCCTGTATTCAGTAACCGAGGCGGCTATGATGCGTGCGTACCTGACACAACGTGGCATTGATGCCAGTCGAGTCGTGATGGACGAGGCCGCCCGCAATACGTACGAGAATGCGGTTAACACTGCTGCATTGGCGGCAGAGCTCGGTTGGGATCAGCGTGTACGCTTGGTGACTTCGGCGCTACACATGCCGCGCGCCATGGGCGCGTTTATGCAACAGGGGTTAACCCCCTGTGCCGTGCCAGTTGACTTTCTCGCGGTCCTGGATGTGCCTTGGTACGGCTTTGTGCCGCAAACCACGGCGTTGTTTAAATTCAGAACGTACCTGCACGAGAGGATCGGTATGCTCCTGTACCGATCCAATGGTTGGTTATAAGCCCTGTCTAGATCTTGTAGTAGTCTTTGTACCAATTGACGAAATTGGCGATTCCGTCTTCCACGCTGGTGTCCGGTTTGTAGTCGACATCGCGAATCAGGTCGGAGACATCGGCGTAGGTGTCGGGTACGTCTCCTGCTTGCAGTGGCAGGAGATTTTTCTGCGCCTTTTTGCCCAAGCATTCTTCCAGAACATGAATGTAGTGTTCAAGATCCACTGGCTTGTTGTTGCCAATGTTGTAGACTCGAAAGGGCGCGGCACTGGTCGCAGGATCGGGCTTGTCGCTGTCCCAATCTGGGTTGCCGGTAGCGACGTTATCGAGGGTGCGAATTACGCCTTCGACGATATCATCCACGTAGGTAAAGTCGCGTTTGTGTTTGCCGTGGTTAAACACGTTGATCGGCTCACCAGCCAATATGCTTTTGGTAAACAGAAACAGCGCCATATCCGGACGACCCCAAGGACCGTACACGGTGAAAAAACGCAAGCCAGTGGTGGGAATTTTGAACAGATGACTGTAGGTGTGCGCCATGAGCTCGTTGGACTTTTTCGTCGCCGCATACAGACTTACCGGATGATCCACCGATTCATGCACACTGAACGGCATGTTGGTGTGTGAGCCGTAGACCGAACTGGTAGAGGCATACACCAGGTGTTCAACATCGTTGTAACGACAGCCTTCTAGAATGTTCAGGTAACCCAGTACGTTAGCGTCGATATACGCATAGGGGTTTTCCAGTGAGTAACGAACCCCGGCTTGGGCGGCCAGGTTGACCACGCGCTGCGGCTTGTGCTTTTTAAAAGTTTCGGCCACTAGCTCTTTGTTCTCGATATCGCCGCGCACTTCGGTAAAATTTTTGTTGGCTTTGACTCGCGCTAACCGTGCTTCTTTCAGGGTTGGATCGTAGTAATCGTTGACGTTGTCAATACCGATGACCGTATCGCCGCGCTTGAGTAACCGCAGCGCGAGGGTTGAACCAATAAATCCGGCGGTGCCGGTAACTAATAGTTTCATGGAGTTCTGCTTGGCGTTTGTCGTCGTTTTAATAAGTGACGGTTACAGTCGCGCGTCAACGCTGTCTTTGGGTAATAGGCTCTTGATGTCGTATAACACGTGGCCTTGTTTTCCCAGCGCCCGGATCGCTTCTGCGCCCATCGATACGTACTGCTCGTGACCGACCGCTAGGATAATGGCGTCATAGTGGTCTGGCTTTAAATCATCAATCAAGGTCAAGCCGTACTCATGCTTGGCTTCTGCGCTGTCTACCCACGGGTCATGTACGTCGACGTTAGCGTGGTAGTGTAACAATTCATTGATGATATCGATCACGCGAGTGTTACGAATATCTGGGCAGTTCTCCTTAAATGCCAGCCCCATTACCAAGATGTTGGAATCGACAACGTGGCGCTTTCGTCGCGTCAGCATCTTGATCACTTGCTCCGCGACGTGACCGCCCATGCCATCGTTTATTTGCCGTCCCGACAGAATGACCTGCGGGTAATAGCCGATTTCCTGCGCCTTGTGAGTTAGGTAATACGGATCTACACTGATGCAGTGACCGCCAACGAGGCCTGGGCGAAAGTTTAAAAAATTCCATTTGGTACCGGCTGCTTGCAGCACTTCCAGCGTGTCGATATCGAGCCGATCAAAAATCAAAGCCAACTCATTAATCAGTGCTATGTTGACATCTCGCTGCGTGTTTTCGATGACCTTCGCGGCTTCAGCCACTTTGATGCTGCTGGCCATGTGGGTACCGGCTGTGATGACACTGCGATACAGCGCGTCGACCGCTTCAGCCACCTCAGGGTCAGAGCCAGAGGTGACCTTCATGATGTTGGCAACGCGATGCTCTTTGTCACCAGGATTAATGCGCTCAGGACTGTAGCCTGCGTGAAAGTCTTTACGAAACCTAAGCCCGGACAAGCGTTCAAGGATAGGCACACAAACCTCTTCAGTCGCGCCGGGATAAACGGTGCTTTCGTAGATCACCACAGTGCCTTCTTTCAAAATGGAACCGATCGCTTCACTGGCTTTAACCAACGGCGTTAGATCAGGTTGCTTGTGTTCGTTTATTGGTGTCGGGACTGTCACGATGAATACCTTGCAGTCGGTAAGGCGTGTCAAATCGCTCGTAAATGACAATTTATTGGCGTTGCCTAGCTCCGCAGCGTCCACTTCTCGGGTGCGATCATGGCCGTCGTCCAACTCTTTGATTCGTCCATCATCGATGTCGAAACCGATAGTTTGCCTTTGTTTACCAAATTCTACGGCGAGTGGTAGACCGACGTAGCCTAGGCCGATGACCGCGAGCTTGTCGTTTTCCTTTATCGTGAACATGAACTTTCCAAATCGGAGTTGGGGTGGACTAGACGGTTGAACTGCAGCCGTTGCCAGCGGATTGGGCCATTATAGGGCAGCGACATCCACCACTGTTGTGCAACAGTCTGCAAACAATTCACGGTATTGGTATGGGAAATGTAGGTTAAGTGTTTACCCGGCGCAGAATCCGGGTGATTCTGAAATTCTGGTGGCGCTCTTCATATCACAACTCGTTAGAATGCGACCCAGTCTATAATAAACGTGGATTGCCAATCGCCGTGGGTACCTTCAAATTTTTCAAATTGCACTTACGAGTGCCATTTTTGCTGCTAGGGCTATTGGAATTTTTCATCTGCGTCGTGGCAGTTTATGTTGCGGTATACGTCCGTTTCGACGGTCGTGGCCTGACCGAGGTGGTGCATCTGCAGTCCCCGGTGGTGACCTCAATTCTGTTCGGTTTGGTGATGCCAACCACCATGATGGCGATGGGGCTCTACCAGAGTCGGTTTCGTGGCGGGGTTCTGGGTGTTTTTCTACGATCAGTGATCGGTTTTATGTGCGGCGCTGCTCTTTTGGCATTGTTGTACTACCTCATTCCGGCATTGTATCTGGGGCGAGGCGTGTTTGGCCTTGCGCTGCTGATCGCCTTCTTTATGGTCGGTACTATTCGGCCGATTTTCTTCTACTACGTCGATCGCGACATCATGAAAATTCGGGTGCTGGTGCTGGGCGCTGGTACTCGAGCTGCTTCAATCACAGAACGATTGCGCCGGCGAGTGGATCGGCGCGGGTTTCGCATCGCAGGCTACATTAGAACCTCTGATCGAGTCGCTGAATCACTCGACGCGGATCTCGTATTGGATATCGATCACAAAACCTTGCTCAAGTACTGTCAGAGCAATTCGATAGATGAAATTGTGGTGGCGGTTAATGAACGACGCGGCCTCGTACCGATGGAGGATTTGTTGATGTGCCGAATGCACGGCATTGACGTGATCGATATCCTGCACTTTTTTGAACGAGAGCAGGGCAAGCTGCCACTGGACTTACTGCGCCCTGAATGGCTGGTGTACTCCGATGGTTTTGCCCGCTCTGGCGTTCAGGATCTGACCAAGCGACTGTTTGATGTGGTGGCCAGCCTATTGATTATTGCAATCACGTGGCCCTTTATGGTCTTCGCGTTTTTCGCCATAAAGCTTGAAGATGGTTGGGATGCCCCGGTGTTTTATCAGCAAACCCGGGTTGGGTTTTTAGGTAAGCCGTTCGGGGTGCTTAAATTTCGCAGCATGAGCATCAATGCGGAAAAAGACGGGGTGGCTCAATGGGCGACTAAAAACGATTCTCGCGTGACACGCGCGGGTGGCATCATGCGAAAATCTCGAATCGATGAGTTGCCACAAATTATCAACGTATTTCGCGGCGACATGAGCTTTGTCGGCCCGCGACCCGAGCGCCCCGCGTTTGTGGAGCAGCTCTCAAAAGAGATAAAATTCTACGACGCCCGGCATGCGGTGAAACCTGGTATCACCGGATGGGCACAGGTCAGTTACCCCTACGGTGCATCCAAGGCAGATTCAGAGCAGAAGCAGGAGTTTGATTTGTACTACATAAAGAATCACACGCTGTTTCTCGACACGCTGATTTTATTGCAAACAGCGGAAGTGGTGTTGTTCGGGAAGGGGGCGCGTTAGAACCTTAGTTACGTTTGGGTAGGAATTCGCTGGGCGCTGTTTCACGCAGAACTTCAATAGCGTCCTGATGCGTTTTCTCGGAAATCAGTGTTTCGAGTATGACGAACAGAGTAATGGTGCCGAATAGCACCGCCACGAGCGCCAGAGTCGACCACATCCAAATGCGGGAGTTAGCGCCCTTTGCCGGGGTACGAGAGACGTCGAAATCGATGTCTCTAGCGACGACCTCAGCGCCTTGGTTGGCGTGCCCGTGAGTGGGCTGAGTGGGCTGAGTGGGCTGAGTCGGCTGAGTGGGTTGAGTGGGTTGAGTGGGTTGAGTGGGTTGAGTGGGTTGAGTGGGCTGAGTGGGCTGAGTGGGCTGAGTGGGCTGAGTGGGTTGAGTGGGTTGAGTGGGTTGAGTGGGTTGAGTGGATTGAGTGGATTGAGTGGATTGAGTGGATTGAGTGGATTGAGTAGGCTTTGGCGGTGTTTCGGAGCACTAGAGCTGCTTCCCCCGACATCTGAATGCTTATGCTTGTACTCTGCTTCAGCTCCACGTGGTTGTGTGCTTGTGGGGTTGGGCAATGTGTGCGTGGGAGCTTGATCGGCAGTCACCAAGATCCCAAGATCGGTAACCAC
>CALFBL010000086.1 GCA_937951695.1 uncultured Granulosicoccaceae bacterium
GCAATAAACTGCCACCACGAGAGCATCATCAGTATCGGTAACGGGAAGTACCGCAATGAATTCACCGTGCTCACTCTGGAACAGGCGATCACTGCTTCGTAGCTGATCGGATAGAGCTGCAGCAACGGCATGCCAAGCCTCGTTGGCGATGGTCGAACCGTGGTGTTCGGAAATGGATTCGAAATAGTCCACGGCAATCAGCATGATGGCCAGTGGCTGCTCTGCTCGCCGCGCGGTGCGCATCTCACGCGGCAGTTCGTTCTCCAATGCCTTGAGGTTGTACAACCCAGTGTCACTGTGGGTCATCGATTGCATCAAGGCGTCGTGATGCTCTAACGCATTGGCAAGTGGGTAACGAACTGATTCGATCAATCGGGCCGCTACGCGCGCCTCTCGCGTAGTAAATGGTTTTTGGCGTAAATAGGAAATTTGACCTAGCGATTTTCCACCGAGACCAAGATCAAACCGCAGCCGATGCTGGCGCTGAGTTCCAGCCAGTACATCGGTGCCGCGTTTGGGTGCAATAAACTCGACGCCATCGAAGCTCATAAAGGCCTGACCGGCGGTGAGAAAACTCTCGAACAAGTGCACGAGATCGAGCTTTCGATGCAGCAAGGCATGAAATTCAAGCTGCTTCAGCTGCACATCCAATTGCTGGCGTTTGATCGCCGCAAAGGATGTCACTGATGCCGTTGTTTCTGAGTTCGCTGCCATAGTCTAGCGACCTTGGTTAGGAGGTTATCTCTTCGAATAGTGCAAAGGGCGTTCCACACTGATCAGATGGCGGTTGCCGATTACGCGTTCAATCCTGCACTGACTACGACGGACTCACACCCACTGAATTTAAGTACACAACTGCGCCGAGCACGACGAGCGTGACACCCAGCAACGACCAGGGCAATGCGCTGGATATTGGCTGAGTACCCCTATTCCAACAATCCCGGACCCGTTCCGATTCTCGCAATACATCTGGTGGCGGCAGCAAATCGTAGGCGGCGTAGGGGGTTGTGGCGTCGGCTAGATCGATGTCTAGGCCTCCGTCCATGTTTCTGCGTACGCCCGACATCAGCAGCCAATTTCGCTGCGACCGATCGAGTAAGCGTCGACTTTGCCCTTTCTGAAGATGAGCCTGATCAGATACCTTCCTTTGATCGACGTTGTCACGCACGGTAACAAAGCGGTTCCAACCTTGGTCGGTGTTCAAATCAAGCAATTCGTCAGGAATCAGTTCGGGAACCTGAGTGACCGGTTCCCACAGTTCACCGTCACGAGATACGCGATCTGAGTTTCGCACGCGTCCGAGCAATAAGAAGCGACCAATTTCACTGGCCGAGTAAGGTCCTTGAACGCGCGCGCCCTTTTGTATATACCATTGAGGATCATCAGTGATCATGACGTTAAATGACCCGCCTACTTCTGCGTCCACTCGGTAAGTCTGGCCTTCAATCGCACCAACGCTTGACCATGGATTTGGCACACGCGAGACTCACTCACACCGAGAATCTCACCGATTTCCCGCAGGTTCAAATCTTCATCGTAGTACAGCGACATAACCAGACTTTCGCGTTCTGGAAGATTCTTGATAGCTTCAGCCAGCGCGTCTTTGAATGAGGTATACTCAATCTGCTCACCGGGTGTCGCCTCGGCACTTTGCGGCAGTGCAATGGTTTCACCGGTATGTTCATCGGGCTGATCAAAGCTGAAAATGTGCGCCGCTGAGCTCTCAGTCAATATGGTGTGGTACGCAGAGAGATCAACACCGAGACGCTTAGCAACAGTGCTGTCATTGGCTTCACGACCGATTTCCTGCTCGATACCCCGAAGCGTCTCGGACGCCTCACGATTTTTTCTGTGAACCGAACGTGGTGTCCAGTCCGAGCGCCGAATCTCATCCAACATAGCTCCGCGAACTCGAATGCCTGCGTAAGTTTCAAAGCTTGCCCCTTGCGACGGATCATAGTGACGACGAGCCTCCAACAAGCCGATCATGCCGGCCTGAATCAAGTCTTCCGCTTGCACACTCGGAGGAAGACGGTTCATTAAGTGAAACGCGATACGTTTGACGAGGTCACGATTGGCGGCCACGACACCCTCAGGGTCGCTTTTGGCCTCAACCTTATCCACCTCGTTATACATTGCGTGTGCATTCATTTACTAAGATCTCACCGGTGTACGTCGGCGGTCTGTACCAACCGCTCGACGAAAAATTCAATATGACCCGCCGGAGTAGCTGGGCTGGGCCAACGATCCACACGACGACTGAGCTTGTTAAAGGCCAACGCGGCAGGACTGCGAGGGAACCCACTCACTACTGAAGTTCGTTGGCCCACCGCCCTCTTAAGCTGTGGGTCGAATGGAATGGACCCACAAAAGTCAAGCAACACATCCAGATGTCGATCAGCGTGTCGTATTAACTTTGCGTACAGATCCAAACCGTGCTGCGCGCACTCCGTCTGATTGGCTACCACCCGATACCTTCGGCGACAGCCCAATTCGCTCAGCACACGAATCGTCGTTAATGCATCTCTTATGGCGGTTGGTTCATCACACACCACCACCAGTACTTCTCTTGCCGCTCGCGCCAGAAACAAGGAACTTTCGGACAAGCCTGACGCGATATCTATGAGCAACGTAT
>CALFBL010000087.1 GCA_937951695.1 uncultured Granulosicoccaceae bacterium
CAAGTTAAATTATCCATCGATGGCAAGGAATATTACGATAATGATTTTGAAATCACTACTCAAAGTGGACGAGTTCTAGTTAATACAGTCAGTAATAAAAAAAAGGCGAGTAGTCTTTATGGGGGCAGTTTAAAGCTTCAGACGATGCGCCCTTGATCATTGATGATCATCGAATCGTGCTGATGCACTATCAGCTCGATAACGGCTTCGGCGAGATGGTCGATAGCTCGCTGGGCGGGTTGCCGATGACCTACATGCACAACGCGGGCATGCTGCTGCTGGGTCTGGAGCGTGAGCTCACTGGGCGGCAAACAGGCGATGAGTTTGAAGCAGTCATTTACCCGGAAGATGGGTACGGTTATCGCGATGAAGACCTGGTCGCAAAACTTCCTCGCAGCGCCTTTGATGATATGGGTGAGATTCACGAGGGCATGCGCGTGCGCGACAAGCGTTCGGATAACGCATCCGGCTTGTTTACCGTGCTGGTCATCGGCGATGAAGAAGTCACCATCGATGCCAACCACCCACTCGCCGGTCAGGTGTTGCATTTTCGCATCGCGATTGTGGATGTGCGTGAGCCAAGTGAGAACGAACTCAGCGGTTACCTGGGTGAGGGCAATGTCTGGACCCCGCCTTGGGCAGACGTTAATGAATAACACCAATAAAGAGGGTATGGGCATGTCGCTAAGGCAACAAGTGGCCGCAGGGAAGCCGCTGGTGGGTACGTTTTTAAAAACTCCGGCTTACGAACTAATCGAGGTGTTGGCGAAATCGGGCCTGGATTTTCTTGTCATAGACGGCGAACATGCGCCGTTTGATCGGGCTCGGCTGGATCATTGTTTGGCCATGGGGCGGGCGTTGGATTTCCCGCTGTTGGTGCGGGTGGCCAATGCAGAACCGTCATCGATATTGCAAGCGTTGGATTCAGGTGCGATCGGTGTTGTGGTGCCGCACGTGGATTCGGTTGAAAAGGCCACCTCTATTGCCAAAAGCGCACGATTTGGTCATGGCGGTCGCGGCTTTGCAGGCTCCACTCGCTGGGCAGGTTTTGCCACGCGTAAAGCCGATGACATACTGGCGCAAAGCGCAGCAGAGACGGTGGTAATCGTTCAGATAGAAGAGCCTGAAGGGGTGGAGGCGGCAACCGGCATTGCCGCTGTCGATGGTGTGGATGCCTTGTTTGTGGGTCCTGCCGATCTAGGAATATGCTATGGCACTACCGATCCAAATTCGGATGTTGTCAGGAACGCCATGCGGGTTGTCAGTGAGGCGTGCAAAGCACACGGCAAATCGTCCATGACGTTCGCCGCCAATACATCCACCTTCGATGAATTGGCGCAGTTAGGTATAAACATGTTTTGCGTGTCTTCGGAGCAAGGGTTGATGTTGCAAGCGGCGCGAGCTCTGTGCGCGGATTTGAAGCAGGAGCCCTAGCCGGCGTACTAAGGGACAATCAGAGCTTACGAAACTGCACGCAATCAATCGCATGTGTTTCACTTTTGTGCAAGATTAGCTTGGCGCGGTGGCGTGAGGGGCGAATGTTTTCCTGAAGATTGACGTGATTGATGGTTCGCCAGATACCCGCTGCGGTTTCCCGCGCTTCGGCCTCGTCCAGTTTGGCGTAGTGTGCAAAGTACGCATCGGGTTGGTTAAATACCGTATGCCGCAAGGCTAGAAACCGATCGATATACCATTTTTCCAATGACGTCTCATCAGCGTCTATGTAGATGGAGAAATCAAAATAATCGGACACAAACACTTGCTCTTCGCCGGCTTTTAGTCGGCCGGTTTGCAACACGTTAAGACCCTCGACAATGAGAATGTCTGGCTGGTTCACGGTGACAAATTCATTGGGTACGATGTCATAGTGTAGGTGTGAATACACCGGCGCCTGCAATCGGGTTTCACCACTTTTTACGGCTTCAAGAAACGCCAATAACGCCGCCCGATCGAAACTCTCCGGAAAGCCTTTTCTGGACATCAAGCCGCGCTCTTCCAGTACCGCTGTGGGGTGCAGAAAGCCGTCGGTAGAGAGCACTTCAACTTTCGGGTGTACTTCGGGCCAGCGCTTTAACAGTGATTGCAGGACACGTGATACCGTGCTCTTACCCACCGCCACTGAGCCTGCAACGCCAATGATAAACGGCACTTTGTCAGAGCCTGTGCCAAGGTACTGATGCGTGCCTAACCACAGCTGCTGCAAAGAGGCCACATGAAAACTCAGCAAACGTGAAATAGGCAGGTAAACTTGGCCGACCTCTTCCAGCGACACGCGCTCGTTGATTCCACGCAGTTCAGCTAACTCCTGTTCAGTTAGCGGCTGGGGGGTTGAGAGCCCGAGCTCGGCCCATTCTTCTATGGTGAATTGACGGTAGGGGCTCACAAGGGGTCGCTCAGCATTCAATCAGTCTTGTCGGGGATCAGTTTAACGCACAGTTCAGCGCGCTGGGTAATCGGATATAGATCAAACGCACCGTAGTGTATTGAAGGTCGTCATGAAATCGAACAGTATTTTAATCACCGGGTGCTCCTCAGGCATCGGCTACGATGCAGCGAAGACATTGCACGCTCGTGGCTGGCAGGTGTTCGCCAGTTGCCGCAAGGCTGAGGATGTGGCTCGTATGCAACAGGAAGGGTTCAATGCCGTGCAGCTGGATCTGGCGGCGTCTGAGTCGATTGAGACAGCGGTTGCCCAAGTACTGGCGACAACCGGTGGTACGCTGGACGCGGTGTTTAATAATGGGGCCTTTGGTACGCCCGGGTTGGTTGAGGATTTAAGCCGGGAGGCCCTGCAGGACATATTTAACACCAACGTGTTTGGCCAAATAGAATTAACCAATAAAGTGCTGCCAGCCATGCGAGCCCAAGGGCACGGCCGAATTGTGATGTGCTCGTCGGTTCTGGGCTTTGCAGCAGCGCCATTCAGGGGGGCGTACATTTCCACCAAGTTTGCGCTGGAGGGCATCACCGATACCTTGCGCCTTGAGCTGCGTGACGAACCGTTGGACATCATCCTGATTGAGCCCGGGCCCATTAAAACGTTGATTCGGCAAAATTCCATAGCGCACTTTGAACGCTGGATTGATGTGGAAGGTTCAGCCCAACGTGAGCGCTACGAGACGATATTAAAACCGCGTCTGTACGATCCCGCTGGCAAGAAGGACACTTTTGAATTACCCGCATCGGCGGTCACCAAAAAATTAATACACGCCCTCGAACACCGCAATCCCAAGCTTCGCTACTACGTCACAGTGCCTACGTATCTGGCAAGTATTTTCAAGCGCTTGACATCCACTCGTGTGTTCGATTTTTTATGCGCACGATAACAACAGCAACAGCAACAGCAACAGCAACAGCAACAGCAACAGCAACAGCAACAGCAACAGCAACAGCAACAGCGGCAAGGAAAACGAACGCCTATCGAACACTCAGCGCATCGATCGCATCATGAGTCGAGCGACGGCGGTTATCCGCGAAGCCAGTCGTGTCCTGGTGGTCGCACTGCCTTTAATGGGTGCACAGCTGCTGCAAGTGGCTAACGGCTCGGTGGATGCGATTGTGGCCGGGCGCTTAGGCCGTGCCGAGTTGGCAGCCGGTGGCCTGGCCGCCGGCGTGTGGTTCTTTGTAGCGTTGTCGTGTATCGGGCTGATGGCTGGGTTGTCGCCAACGCTTGCCGCGATGATCGGAGCCTCACGACGAGCCGCTGTCGGGGCGCAATTTCGTCAAGGGTTATGGTTTGGTGGATGGGTTGCACTGGCTGCCATACTGGCTATTCTAGTGTGTATCAAAACGGTGAGCCATTGGGGGTTTGATCCTGAACTAGCGCCCCTAATAATCGAGTATTTACGCGCCGCGGTTTGGAGCCTACCTGCGTTTGCTATGCTGATGGTTTGCCGGAATTTGTACGAAGCCACCGGAATATCTACACCGATACTGATCATGCAAGTGGTGGGATTGCTGGTGAATCTCGTGTTGAGTTTCGGGCTTGGTTTGGGGTTGTGGGGTTTGCCGACACTGGGGCTGTTTGGCATTGGTTTGTCCACCTCTGTGGTATCGGTTGTCATGGCCGTCATTTTGTTTTTCAGGTTGCGCGATAAACGTTTTCATCGCTACAAACTGTTTGAACGCTTTGACAAACCCAACCTCCCGGTCATTGGGCAACTGTTGGTGTTCGCGATGCCAATCTACTTGGGCCTGGTGTTCGAGGCCGGGCTGTTTTTTTTCACCGCCATCCAAATGGCAAAAATCGGAGTAGTCGAATCGGCGTCACACAATATTGCGATCGGTATATCCGCAATTTGCTACATGTTGCCATTGGGTTTGTCGTTAGCGATAACTGCACGAATCGGCAAGGCGTACGGTCGGCGCAGTCGGGGTTTGGTTGAGCGACGCATAATCAGCGGCTTGATCCTGACGGTGCTGTTGGCAGCCACGACCGTATCGATCTTATTATTGTTTCGGCATTCAATAGGTACACTGTACACCGATGACCCGGATGTGCTGGCGCTGACTGCCACCTTATTAATCTTTGCCGCTTGCTTTCAGCTCTCTGATGGTTTTCAAGTGGTTCTGATTGGCATGCTGCGCGGGCTGCAGGACACGCGTGTACCAATGCTTATCAACGCTGTGTCGTACTGGATGATTGCCGCGCCAATCGGCTACTACCTCGCTCACCATACCGCCGTTGGTGCGTTGGGTTTGTGGTTGGGGCTTATAATCGGATTAACCTGCGCTTCTGGGTTGTTGGCGGTGCGGCTCAATGGTCAATTGAAGGTTAAATTTAAGTGAGTAGCCTGGGTCGCGAATCGGCCCCTTAAAAAAGGAACACGATGTCAACGAATACCGCTTATCAATCGTTACAATCGATTTTTAAACGCCTGAATTATTTTGACCACGCCACTACCATTCTGGGTTGGGATCAAATGGTGATGATGCCCGCAGGCGGAGTCGCGTCGCGTTCGGAGACTCTGGCCGAGCTGTCGGTGATGCATCATGAGCTGCTGGCATCGGATCGAGTGGTGGAATTGATCACCCACTGTGAGAGCGATACAGAGAGCCTCACCGACGCAGAGGTGCGTAGTGTGCAAGCCATGCGTGAGGCTTATCAGGATGTAAACTGTTTACCCACCGACCTAGTCAAGGCGCAAGTGCTGGCAGGGTCCGCGTGTGAACACGGTTGGCGCAGTCAACGCAAAGCCAATGACTGGGCGGGTTTCCAGAAGAATTTCAACGAGGTGGTGTGGTTGGCTCGGGAGGAGGCGCGCGTTCGTCAAGAATCCGCTGATACCGCTACCCCCTACGATGCGCTGCTGGACTTGCACTGCCGGGGGGATTCCAGTGAATTGATTGATCGTGTGTTCAGTGAGTTAAAAGCCGAACTGCCTACCATGATTGATGCCGCGATCGAGCGTCAGGCTATGGCCCAAACAGCGGCCCATGCAACCGAGGCTACGACGGCCCTTTATCCCATCAGTGAACAAACGGCACTAAGCCATGCATTGCTGCGTACGCTGGGTTTTAATTTTGACGAAGGTCGTCTCGATATCAGTGCGCACCCGTTTAGTACGGGGGTTAGAGGGGATCAGAGAATTACCACCCGCTACGATGAAAGCACCTATCTTGACGCACTGCTAGCCACCGCCCATGAGACGGGTCACGCCAGCTATGAAGCCGGATTGCCAGAACAGTGGTCAGGGTTGCCTGTGGGTAACGCTAGTAATATGTGCATTCACGAGAGCCAAAGTCTCTTGTTTGAAAAAATGGTGACGCTGTCTGCGCCGTTTTTACAACACTTGCATGAGCTGATAAAAACGCATCTAAGTGCGGGAACGGATTTATCGTTTGAGTCCTTGATACAACAGGCCCGACGAGTCTCGAAGAGCTATATACGGGTAGAGGCCGATGAGCTTACTTACCCGATTCATGTGGCACTTCGTTTCGACATAGAGAGGGATCTGATTAACGGCGCAATTGAACCCAGTCATATTCCTGAGGCGTGGGATGCGGCAATGCAGGCAGGCTTGGGTTTGTCGACCAAGGACAACCACACAAACGGTTGCCTGCAGGACATTCATTGGACGGACGGTACCTTTGGTTATTTTCCGTCGTACACCATGGGCGCTGTGAACAGTGCGCAATTGTTTCAGGCGGTGATCGAGGCCCATCCCGATTGGCAGACAAAATTTGCCGAGGGTGATATCGGTTTTGTTCGAACCTGGTTGTCTGACAATATTTGGTGTCACGGTTGTCATCGCTCCTCGCAAGAGTTAATTCAATTGGCCACCGGTTCTGAAACCCAATCAAAGAGTTTGTTAACGCATTTGAAATCGCGTTATCTGGATGAGTCCTAAGGCGCTTAAGAATGCCTATCGTCGTAATAGGACGCGGATAACTATGGCTCACAGTGATCGACCCGATCCGGAAACCGTATACCTAGTCAATGGTGAACTCGCCGCCACACCGAAGACTGTGTTCCACGCGTTTGAGCAACTTGGCATTGAACACGATACGATCGTGCATGCGCCGCTGTTCACCGTGGAGGAGGCTAAGTCGATCAAGTATGCACTCGACGGGGCTCACACCAAAAACCTGTTTCTACGAAACAAAAAGGGGCGCATGTTTTTGCTCGTCGTACAGCAAGATCGACGGGTTGATCTGAAAGCGCTGCGTAGGCAATTAAATCAGCCCGGTGGCCAGCTGGCATTTGCCAGCACAGAACGGCTGGGCAAGTTCCTCGGCGTTGTACCAGGGTCGGTGTCGCCCTTGGCTGTGATCAACGATCACGGGGGAGAGGTGAGTGTTTACATCGATGAAAGCCTGCTCAATTACGAACTCATATACTTACATCCCTGTCGGAACACGCACAGCACACGTATAACCACCAACGATCTGCTAACAGTGCTGACCGCTTGGGATCATCCCCCCACGTTATTGACGTTTGACGATTGATAGCTTGCTGGCACGCTGGATCGACGCAGGAGAGAGCGAACCATGTTAGATAAAGCGGCCGTAGATGCTTCACTGCGGAATTTGTTTGTCGGTGACGCCTTGTCGATGCCGGTGCACTGGTACTACAACCCCGGCGATATCGTTCGCCAGTTTGGCAAACTGGGGGTGCAGGCGATGCAGGCAGCCCCCACGGTTCATCCCAGTTCGATCATGTCGTTGCACTCGACAAAGACCGGTGGGCGCCGAGCGATCGAGGACCGAGGCCAGAGCCGGGAAGTGGTCGGGGAAGTCATCTTGAAGGGAAAGCGTGAATTCTGGGGGCAGCAAGGTGTGCACTACCACCATGGAATGCCGGCGGGGGAAAATACCCTGAACGCCTGGTGTGCGAGAGAGTTAATGAGTTATCTGCTGAAAAACGATGGCTATGAGGTCGAAAGCTGGGCACAGCACTACATCGACTTCATGACCTCGGACCCGGCGCGTCACCCAGATACCTACGCCGAAAGCTACCACCGCGGTTACTTTTCCAATTGGTCTGCGGGTAAAAACCCACTGAAGTGTGGGGCGGTAACGCACGACACGCCTTCGATGGGTGCTCTGGTGACGATCGCGCCCCTGGTGGTGGCGTTACATCGAAACCATACTTTGCCCGAGGTTCAGCGCATTACTCGACAACACACTGCTTTGACCCACCCCGATGACGGCTTGATGAAAGTGGTCGATAGCTACGTTGATTTGCTGATCAAGTTATTTGAACAAGCCGGTGCCTGTGACTCAGCGCAGCTGTTGCCTCGTGTGCAAACGGCCATACTCAGCACCACCCACATTAGTATATCCAAACTGGTGCAACAGCCGCGCGGCGACGCCGCCGTGGTGGGTGGCCGTTTTTCTCTGGCGTGCTACATCGATGATTCATGGCCCAGCGTGTGTTACTTGGCGGCGAAATATCACACAGATCCCCGCAAGGCGCTCACCATCAATACGAATCTTGGTGGTGAAAACGCACATCGAGGGGCCGTTTTGGGTACCGTGGTAGGGGCGGCAAGCCAGCAAGTCCCTGAAGATCTTTATGGCCAATTGGTGCATCAAAAAGACCTGACTGAGCTGCTTAAGGCCTTTATTGCGCGCTTTGTTGTCTAGGCTGCGCGAGAGACAGTATTGATCTGATAGTGAACACGTTAGGGCGGCGCAATAGGGGCCTTGCTCGCCCGAAGGTGCTCGGCTAATTAACACTTTCTAATTTCCGATGGATCGGTTTATACTCAGACAGACCCGCACTTTGAATTCGAACCTGAGTTGCTTTTGTGTCATTCCAGTGTAACGAAAAGAAGTCAGAATAAAGCGGCTACAACACACACTTGAAGGGGGAAGTACCCATGAAATTGAAAATCAATACCGTTAGCTGTGCCGTGCTTACAGCGTCGCTGCTGTGGAGCAATTCGGCCATCGCAGCCACTGAAGTTCAGTTTTGGCATGCTTTTACAGGCCGTTTGGGAGAGCTGGTAACAGAGCAAGTTACCACCTTTAACGAAAGCCAGGATGAATACGCAGTCGTCGCGTCGCACAAAGGCAATTATTCTGAGACACTCAATGCCGGTATTGCTGCGTTTCGTGCCGATGAGCAGCCCCACATATTAATGGTCTTCGAAGTGGGTACGGCAACCATGATGAGTGCCAAGGGCGCGACTAAGCCCGTGTACCAATTGATGGAAGAGTCAGGCGCAGAGTTTGATCCGGACGCCTACGTCGGTTCGGTGAAAGGTTACTACACCACAACCGATGGAAAAATGTTGTCACTACCGTACAACTCATCCACACCGGTATTGTGGGTAAATGTTGATGCACTGAAAAAGGCCGGTATCGATCCGGAGGTCGATTTGTCCACTTGGCAGCAGGTTGGAGGTGTGCTTGACAAGCTGAAAGCCGCAGGCAGTGAATGCCCCATGACGACCGCGTGGCAAAGCTGGATTCACCTGGAAAATCTATCGGCCTACCACAACACGCCGTTTGCGTCGGAAGAAAATGGTTTTGCTGGGCTCAACACGGAACTTGAACTGAATGGTCCAGTGCAGGTAAAGCATATCCAAACCCTGGGTGATTGGGCTCAGGATGGAAAATTTATCTACAACGGCCGACGCAACGAGGGCGGTGCGAATTTTCGAGCCGGTGAGTGCGCATTGTTTACCGAGAGTTCCGCAGGCTATGCCGGCATTAGTAGCGAAGCCGAGTTCGAATTTGCGGTTAGACCTTTACCGTACTGGGAAGGTGTCGATGGCGCTCCACAAAACACTATCATTGGCGGTGCATCGTTATGGGTGATGGAAGGGCACAAGGACGACGAGTATAAAGGCGTTGCAGAATTCCTGAACTTCCTCTCTTCAGCCGACATACAGGCGAAATGGCATCAAAACACGGGTTATCTACCGATAACGTTTGCCGCTGGTGAAAAAACCAAAACCGATGGTTTCTATGAAGAAAACGCGGGAACTGATGTTGCGGGTATACAGATGACCGCAAAGCCACCCACGGAGAATTCCAAAGGCTTGCGTCTGGGGTCATTCGATCAGATTCGAGGCATTATCGATGAAGAACTCGAAGCGGTATGGGCAGGGGACAAAACCGCGCAAGCGGCCATGGACAGTGCCAAAGAACGTGGCGACAAACTGCTGCGCCGCTTTGAACAGGCAAACCGTTAAGCTCGCAGGTTAGCATGGCTTAAGTAAGGTCGACCATGGATAAACGGGTAACATTTAAAGGCTGGGCTCTGCCATTGTTACTCGTTTTTCCTCAACTGCTGATTTCGGCAGTCTTTTTTTTCTACCCTGCCGGCCAGGCGATCTGGCAGTCGCTGTTTATTCCAGACCCCTTCGGATTATCCACGCAATTTGTCGGATTGGGCAATTTCGAATTTCTGTTTAGCGATCGATTTTACCGAACCTCGTTTTTAACCACCGCCATCTTTTCCATTCTTGTCACGCTCGCCTCTCTGCTGCCGGCACTGTTTCTCGCCGTCATTGCGGATCGATTGATCAAGGGTGCCGGCGTCTATCGAACCCTGTTGATCTGGCCTTATGCGGTGGCTCCTGCCATTGCTGGAGTGCTCTGGCTATTTATGTTTAATACGCGGGTCGGTGTGGTTTCGTGGTACCTCGGTCAGCTGGGCTACGACTGGAATCATGTGCTGAACGAACATGAGGCCATGGGGCTTGTGGTGCTCGCATCGGCCTGGGGCCGAATCAGCTACAACTTTCTGTTTTTCTTCGCGGCATTGCAAGCGGTACCAAGATCCATCATTGAAGCTGCAGCCATTGACGGGGCCCGGTTCTGGCGTCGTTTTTTTACCATGGTGTTGCCGTTGATATCGCCGACGTTGTTTTTTCTATTGGTCGTTAATATTGTTTATTCGTTTTTTGAAACCTTTGGTGTGATCCATACCATCACCTCGGGCGGTCCGCAGCAAGCAACAACGACATTGGTGTATAAAATTTTCTCAGACGGTTTTGTTGGGCAGGATCTCGGTTCCTCCGCGGCGCAGTCGGTGGTGTTGCTGATTTTGGTCGGTGTGTTGACGATTGTGCAGTTCAAATTTCTTGAGAAGCGAGTGCACTATTGATGACCAACACTCGCAACCACCCGACTCAAGCTCCGCCACCTGGCATGGTGGAGAAACGCGGAAGCAGTTTGTGGTTGTCACATGTGTTCATGATTCTTGGCGTACTGCTGGTGTTTTTTCCGATCTGGCTTGCGTTCGTTGCCTCCACGGTCACTCAGGCTGACATCACACGACCGCCGATGCCTTTGTTGCCCGGTGCACATTTTTTTGAAAACTACGGCAAAGCGCTGACCGCAGGGGTCAATGTCCCGGTGGCCACCATGCTGATCAATTCCCTGATTATGGCCATCGGCATCGCGGTGGGAAAAATAGTGATATCGTTGCTGTCGGCCTTTGCCATCGTGTACTTTCGATTTCCGGGTCGAACGTTCTTTTTTTGGCTGATTTTTCTTACGCTGATGTTGCCCGTCGAGGTTCGAATCGTGCCAACCTACGAAGTAGTGGCCGGTTTTGGTCTGTTGAATTCCTATTCGGGTCTTATCTTTCCATTGATAGCCTCGGCCACAGCCACGTTTTTGTTTCGGCAATTTTTTATGACAATTCCAGACGAGCTAGCAGAAGCTGCGCGCGTGGACGGTGCGCGACCGATGCGATTCTTTTTTGATATTCTGCTGCCGATGAGCCGGACCAATGTTGCAGCCCTTTTCGTTATTCTATTTATCTACGGCTGGAACCAGTACCTATGGCCATTGCTTGTCACAACAGACCCGTCGATGAACACCATCGTGATGGGTATCAAGCAAATGTTTCCATCGGGCGACGATACCGCGGACTGGCCGGTGATTATGGCCACCTCAATTCTTGCGATGATTCCTCCGGTGATCGTCGTGGTGTCGATGCAAAAATTGTTTATTCGGGGTCTTGTGGATAGCGAGAAATAATATGGCCACCGTCGACCTGCGCGACGTCAGGAAGTCGTTTGATAAAACCGAAGTCATCAAAGGGATAAGTACCCAGGTCGAAGACGGCGAATTTATTGTAATTGTCGGGCCGTCGGGGTGCGGAAAATCGACCTTACTCAGAATGGTAGCCGGGCTCGAATCGGTGACTGCGGGCGAGGTGTTCATCGGTGAAACGCGCGTCAATGAAAAAGAACCGATGGATCGCGACATCGCCATGGTGTTTCAAAACTACGCGCTTTATCCCCATATGACGGTGCGACAGAACATGGCGTACGGTTTAAAGATTGCAAAAGTGCCGAAAGCCGATGCCAAACGGAAAGTTGAAGAGGCGGCTAAACTGTTGCAGTTGGGGGAGTACCTCGATAGGAAGCCGAAGCAGTTATCGGGGGGGCAGCGACAACGCGTGGCGATGGGTCGCGCCATTGTCCGCGAGCCTGCCGTATTCCTGTTCGATGAACCGTTGTCAAATTTAGATGCCAAGCTCCGCGTGCAAATGCGGCTGGAAATTAAACAGCTCCAGTCAAAGCTCAATATTACCTCCCTGTACGTGACACATGATCAGATCGAAGCCATGACTATGGCAGACCGTATGATTGTGATGAATGGCGGTGTCGCAGAACAGATCGGTACGCCCTTGGATGTCTATGAAACGCCACGGACGTTATTTGCCGCGCAGTTTATCGGTAGCCCAGCTATGAATATACTCGATGGCACGGTCGGTGAGGGGCTGGTGACTCTTGCGAGCGGGCAGAGATTTCCGTGTCATTCCAGTCACACAGGCGCTGTGAAAATTGGCATCAGGCCAGAACACCTGATGGCACAGGATGATGGGCCGATTGAATTGCACATCAATCTCACCGAGCCCTTGGGGGCTACCACCTTGCTGTATGGTCAATTAAACGATTCGGCAAATCCTGTGACCGCTTGTTTACCCGGCGTGCATCATCTGGATCAGCGCAAACTCTCTCTGGCGGTTGCAGCGGAAAATGTTCACCTCTTTGATGAGGTTTCGGGTGTTCGATTAAATGCATCATCCATCCAGTGATCGAATCCAGGCCCCGGCCGACGCATCGCTGGGCATGCGCCAGTCACCGCGTTGCGACAAACTGATTGATCCCACTTTCGGCCCATTGGGCATATTGTCCCGTTTGTATTGTTGACTAAAGGCGCGTGTTAGGTTCACGCTTAGCCAGCGTTTAAGTTCTTCATCGCTGTAATTGCACGACCAGCCAGTGGCAAGTTTCGCCAAGTACAGTACTTTGGCCGGTGAGAAACCATAGCGCACGAGATTAAACATAAAGAAATCGTGCAGCTCATAGGGGCCAACGGATGCTTCTGTGCTTTGCGGCGTATCACCGTCTCGATTCGGTGGTAAAAGCTCAGGTGAAATATCGGTCTCTGCTACGGAGAATAAGGTCGCACGGGTATCGCCGTCGAATTGATGGTCAGCAACGTAGCGCACCAGAAATTTAACCAGCGTTTTTGGCACCGAGCAATTGACGTTATACATGCTCTGCTGATCGGCGTTGTAGGTGCACCAGCCAAGCCACATCTCGGACATG
>CALFBL010000088.1 GCA_937951695.1 uncultured Granulosicoccaceae bacterium
AATTTGCAGTCATCGGCCAAGCCAGAAGGTATTTGCCCGCCAAACGCTCGACTCAATTGCGCGCGTTGAAAACGGTAAGCCTGTTCGAGTGACGCCTGGGAAATTTCCACCCCGTTGACTTCAGCGACCGGTGGAGCCGACCCCCCGGTTAAATAGGAGCCGACACCGACGAGTGCAAACGGTATACAAATGAGCGTGATCAAAGTGTATTTGATCGGTTTGGAACTACGAACCTTTTCGCGAAGATCGAGCAACATGATGAATCGATTCCGTGCCAGCTGTTATGGAGATTTAAGTTAGTGCGTAAGAACAATGAAAAAAGGGTGCTGTTAAGCACCCTTTAGTTACAGCAATTGGCGGAGCGGACGGGACTCGAACCCGCGACCCCCGGCGTGACAGGCCGGTATTCTAACCAACTGAACTACCGCTCCAAAGCTTCTTATGGTGGGTGCTGAGGGGATCGAACCCCCGACCCTCGCCTTGTAAGGGCGATGCTCTACCAGCTGAGCTAAGCACCCCCAACCGAACTCCCTAGTTTACAGCATCTTTTAAAGCTTTACCAGCTTTAAATGAAGGTGCATTCGATGCTGGGATATCAATCGTCTTACCTGTCTGAGGATTTCGTCCTTGACGCGCCTTACGCGGTCGTACAAGGAAAGTACCAAAGCCAACAAGAGTTACCTGGTCGCCTTTCGACATTGCGTCAGTCAGTGAATCCAAAACTGCATTGACCGCTGTTTCTGCATCCGACTTGGACAAATCCCCTTTTGATGCCACTGCATCGATGAACTCAGCTTTGTTCATTTCGTCTCATTCCCCTTAAAAGGTTTAAATATATTGGTGCGCGTTGCGACCCCACTAGCTTCGCGCACAGTGCCGCTATTGGGCCTCTGTGATGGATTGTAGGTCAAAAAACCGCGCTTTATGACATTGCAGGGTGTGTATAAACGTAATTACTTCTTAAAAAGCTCCGCTTTTGGCCATGTTTTGACCAAATCGCCTTAACTCAGTGATGTTGTAGACCCGAGCCCGGCTTACCTGGCTCTTTTTTCTCACTGCCAGTACTCACCGTTTTATCACCTGAAGATGCGATATCCGATGGAGAATTCACTAACGCTATGTCGAAAACTTCGTCTATCCATTGCACCGCTTTGATGTCCAGACCTGTCTTTATTTCATCCGAAATTTCAGTCAAGTCTTTCTCGTTTTCGATTGGGATCAGAACGGTTTCGATGCCGCCACGTTGAGCCGCCAATAGCTTTTCTTTCAGTCCACCAATAGGCAACACTTCTCCGCGCAAGGTTATCTCACCGGTCATCGCAACATCCGCTCTTACCGGCACACCAGTCAATGCACTCACAAGTGCTGTGCACATACCCGCACCTGCGCTTGGGCCGTCTTTTGGCGTTGCACCATCGGGCACATGAACGTGCAAATCGGTGTTCTCATGGAAGTCTGATTTAATACCTAAACTGTCGGCGCGACTTCTGACAACCATCATAGCTGCCTGTATTGACTCTTTCATCACATCGCCTAACTGACCGGTGTAGGAGAACTTACCTTTGCCCGGCACCACTGAGGTTTCAATGGTAAGCAGTTCCCCACCCACTTGCGTCCACGCAAGGCCTGTAACCTGGCCGATCTTATCTTCCTTATCAGCACGCCCCCAACGAAAACGGGTAACACCGAGGTAATCACCTAAATTCTCATCGCTGATTTGCACTGGCTCTGGAGAATCCTCATTCATTACTTCGCGCACCACCTTACGGCAGACCTTGCTGATTTCACGCTCCAGATTTCGCACACCCGCCTCACGCGTATAACTGCGAATGGTTTCTAAGATTGCACCGTCATCAAAGCTTATCTCGGTCTCATTCAAGCCGTTGTCCTTCATTTTGCGAGGCAACAGATAAGTCTTGGCAATGGCGGCCTTCTCCAGTTCGGTGTAACCGGGAATACGAATCACTTCCATCCGATCAAGCAAAGGCTCTGGGATATTCATGGTGTTGGCGGTGGCGACAAACATCACTTCCGATAGATCGTATTCCACTTCGAGATAGTGATCGGTGAAGGTATGATTTTGTTCAGGGTCCAATACCTCCAGCAAGGCCGAAGAAGGATCCCCGCGAAAATCCATCGACATCTTGTCAATTTCATCCAACAAAATAAGCGGGTTTCGCTTACCGACTTTGGTCAGTGATTGAATGATTTTGCCCGGCATCGAGCCGATGTAGGTGCGACGATGACCTCGAATTTCAGCCTCATCCCGCACACCACCCAAGGCGATACGCGAGAACTTCCGGCCTGTGGCTCGTGCGATGGATCGACCCAGTGAGGTTTTGCCCACACCCGGTGGTCCAACCAGACACAAGATAGGCCCTTTGGCTTTTTTGACGCGCTTTTGTACCGCAAGGTATTCAAGAATGCGTTCTTTGACTTTCTCCAAGCCGTAGTGGTCGTCTTCAAGAATGCGTTCCGCATCAGCCATGGTTTTCTTTAACTTGGATTTTTTCTTCCAAGGCAAGCCGACCATGGTATCGATGTAATTTCGAACCACGGTGGCTTCGGCCGACATCGGTGACATCATTTTCAGCTTATTGAGCTCTGCTGTGGCTTTCTTGTGTGCCTCTTTGGATAGACCCACCGTTTCGATTTTCTTACCAAGCTCTTCCGATTCGTTGGGCACATCATCCATCTCCCCCAGCTCTTTTTGAATGGCTTTCATCTGCTCATTCAAGTAGTATTCTCGCTGGCTCTTCTCCATTTGCTGTTTGACTCGACTGCGCACGCGTTTTTCAACCTGCAGCAAATCCAGCTCGGACTCCATCAGGTTCAACAGGTGCTCAAGCCGCTCACGAGCGGAGAAGATTTCAAGAATAGTTTGCTTTTCATCGACCCGTAACGACATTTGGGCAGCGATCATGTCAGCCAGCCGATCGGGCTCGTCTACCCCGGCTAAGGTGCCTAACACTTCAGGCGGCACTTTCTTGTTCATCTTGACGTACTGATCGAACATGTTGGTGACCGAACGCACCAGAACCTCAATCTCTTTGATATCGTCAGCGTCAGCGATGGCGGGCATATCGCGCCATTCTGCTGAGAAATAACCGTCGGCCTCATTCGTGCCCAAGCGATCTATATGCACCCGCTTGTGCCCTTCAACCAACACCTTGATGGTGCCGTCGGGCAACTTCAACAATTGCAGAATGGTTGCGATGGTTCCGACGGTGTGGATGTCGTCCGCGCCAGGCTCATCGACTTTTGCGCTAGTCTGCGCCGCAAGCAAAATACGTTTATCGACAGCTTGCGCCGCGTCCAGTGCTTCGATAGACTTCTCTCGCCCTACAAACAGCGGTATTACCATGTGCGGATAGACCACCACATCGCGAAGCGGCAGCACGGGTAAACGGCGGGGCGGTTCTATATCAGCGAGTGATTTAGACGTTTGAGCGGATTCGTGTTCAGACACGTATTAGCACCTCTGGCGTTGAGCGGTTTCGCGCTATTCAGGATACAGGACATGGTATCCAGCCAAGCTGAATTCAAGGGAATGAACATAAAAAAGGCCCGACATGCGGGCCTTTTGATGCGTTAAGCGCTCAACTCCCGTGGATTAGTCGTCCGATGCAGCCTTTTTGTACTTCTCTTCTTCCATCACTTTCTCTTGGCCTTCTAAGAGCAAATACGGTTTTGATTCGCCCCGGACCACCGCGCCATCGAGAATAACTTTCTTGACATTTTCAATGCGCGGAAGTTCATACATTGTGTCGAGCAAGACATTTTCCAGAATAGTTCGTAAACCACGGGCTCCAGTTTTTCGCTCTAGCGAATTTTTGGCTACTGCGTGCAACGCATCCAGACGGAATTCAATGTCGACATCTTCCATCGACAGTAGCCTTTCGTATTGCTTGGTAATCGCATTCTTGGGCTCGACCAGTATGCGCACCAGCGCTTCCTCGTCCAGCTCTTCCAACGTAGCCACAACCGGCAGACGGCCCACAAATTCCGGGATCAGTCCAAAGCTAATCAGATCCTGCGCCTCAACGTCATGCAGCATTTCGCCGATGTTTTTCGAATCATCCTTAGACTGTACTTCTGCACCAAAACCGATGCCGCCCTTTTCCGAGCGTTGAGCAATGATTTTCTCCAGCCCGGCAAACGCACCCCCACAAACGAATAAAATATTTGAGGTATCCACTTGCAAAAATTCCTGCTGCGGGTGCTTGCGTCCACCTTGTGGCGGAACCGATGCCACGGTACCTTCAATCAACTTGAGCAAGGCTTGCTGCACACCCTCACCCGAGACATCGCGGGTGATGGAAGGGTTGTCTGACTTACGGGAAATCTTGTCGATTTCGTCGATATACACAATTCCGGTTTGCGCCTTCTCGACGTCGTAGTCGCACTTTTGCAAGAGCTTCTGAATTATATTCTCGACGTCCTCGCCCACATAACCCGCTTCCGTGAGCGTGGTAGCGTCCGCGATCGTGAACGGTACGTTGAGCGTTCTCGCCAACGTCTCAGCCAGCAAGGTTTTACCCGACCCAGTTGGGCCGATAAGCAAAATATTGCTTTTTGTCAGCTCAACATCGCCTTTCTTGTCCTTGTATTCCAGACGCTTATAGTGGTTGTAGACCGCCACCGCCAAGATCTTTTTGGCAGTGCTCTGACCGATGACGTAAGAGTCGAGCAATTCCTTAATTTCATGCGGTTTCGGCAGCTCACTGTCGTGACTGTCGCTGGTGTCCTGCATCTCCTCTGTAATGATGTCGTTACACAAATCGACACACTCATCGCAGATGAATACCGAAGGACCGGCGATCAACTTACGCACTTCATGCTGGCTTTTGCCACAAAAAGAGCAGTAAAGCAGTTTTCCGTCGTCTTTCTTATCTTCGTCAGTCATAAACCGAACTCTTCAACTTTTCCTAACCTTGCCGTTTTTTTAACGACTTTTCAAGCACCCGTATGCGCTGCATTCGGAACTACCACCACCGTTATGGTGGTGGCGAAAAAAACAATTCACACCTTACTTATCGTCGGCGGAAGTGTCGCCCTCTGCCGGGTCGCTTTTCGGAGCCTCGATGGCCGCTGGCGCACCGCTGCTTGCAACTTTCACTTCTTCCTGTCTCGATTCCACGATTCTATCTACGATACCGTAGGCCACTGCATCCTTGGCCGCCATGAAATTGTCACGTTCAGTATTGGCCGTGATGGTTTCTACCGTCTGGCCAGTGTGGTGAGCCATTAATTGGTTCAACCTTTCTTTCATCGACAAAATTTCCCGGGCATGAATGTCAATGTCTGTGGCCTGACCGCTAAAACCGGCAGAAGGCTGATGAATCATGACTCTAGAGTTCGGGAGTGTGAAGCGTTTGCCTTTTTCACCAGCGGTCAACAGGAACGCACCCATACTGGCCGCTTGACCTATACACAGCGTGCTGACGTCGGGCTTGATGAATTGCATAGTGTCGTAAATGGCCATGCCAGCCGTCACCGAGCCCCCTGGTGAATTGATGTACAGGCTGATGTCCTTGTCCGGATTTTCTGATTCCAGAAACAATAATTGTGCGACAATCGAATTCGCCATGAAATCTTCAACGGGACCGATCAAGAAAATGACCCGTTCCCTGAGCATCCTCGAGAAGATGTCAAAACCGCGTTCGCCACGCGAATGTTCCTCGATGACGTTAGGTACAATCGCCGCGTCAACTTGCGGTATCTGTCCATGCGCTACGGGCTGAGTGAAGCCAAAACTCATTGTTGGTAGTTCCCTATTTATTTGGTGCCGGCGGAGCCCTCCTCCTCTTGCGTGGATTCGGGCGCCGGCGGGTTCATTACATCTGCAAAAGCTCGAGGCTCGTCTGTGATTGTCGATTTCTCGGCAACCGCTTCAGTGACGGTATCCTCAAGTACTACATCTTCAATGTTCTGCAGCAATTCCGGGTTGCTGTAATAGTAGTCGATGACTTGATGTGGATCCTGATAGGAGCCTGCCAAGTGCTCGATTTGCTCGCGAACCTTGCCAGCGTCTGCCGTAATTTTGTCACGTCGTACTATTTCTCCAACAATCAGGCCAAGCCGAACCCGCCGCTTCGCCTGCTCTTCAAATAATTCATCGGCCAGCATCGATCCATCGACCTCGGCTTGCATTTGCTCCATCATCAGCTCCCTTTGACGACCAATTTCCGCTTTCACCAAAGCCGCTGGTACATCAATGGGGTTCAATTCTAATAAACCATCCATCACCTGCGACTTTATTTCACCATCGAGCTTGGTTTTCAGCTCACGCTCCATATTCTTTTGGATATCGGCCCGCAGCGTCTCGACGTTACCGTCCTCTATCCCGAAACTCTTCACCAGCTCCTCATTCAGCTCCGGAATGGCCGATTCCTTGACTTCGTGCACAACGATGTCAAATTCACAGGCCTTGCCAGACAAGTGCTCAGCCTGATAGGTCTCTGGAAATGTGACAGTGATCGTCTTTTCGTCGCCTGCTTCGACTCCAGTAAGCTGTTCTTCGAATCCGGGGATCATCTGATTTGAACCCAACAC
>CALFBL010000089.1 GCA_937951695.1 uncultured Granulosicoccaceae bacterium
GATACCGAGACACCTTATGTGCAGTCACAAGTATTGATGACGGTGAAAGTGTGGCAATCGGTGAACGTACTGGACAGCAGCAAAGTCAATCGGGGTTCAGATCAATTCACTACGGTAGCGCTGGAACGCGACCGGGAATACAGAGACACGCTGGACGGAAAAGATTTTCTGGTGCAAGAACAGCAGTTTGCTTTGTTTCCTCAAGCCAGCGGTGTGCACACGTTTGGCCCAATTGAGCTTCGCGCCCAGATACCGCTGGAAAACACGCAACGTCGAGGCCTGTTCGCACCCACTCGCAGTATCACGCGATTAAGTAATCCGATTACGCTGAACGTGCAGCCGAGGCCCGATAACACGCAAGGCAAATGGTGGTTGCCGGCCAGTGACGTGCAGATACTCGATAGCTGGTCTGCCGACCGAGCTGCGATAGACGCTAACGAACCGCTAACGCGAACCATTGAAGTGATTGCCACAGGCGTCAGTGTCAAGCAATTACCCGACATGGTCATGCCAACGATTGATGGCGTGAAATTGTATTCGGATAACGTAGAACGAACGTCGAGTGCAACCGATGCCGGTCTTGTGTCGCGGCAAAAGATCACTTGGGTTGTGGTGCCGCAGGTGAATGGCACAGTAAACATACCGCCGGTATCGGTTGGTTGGTTTAACACCACCACCGGAGAACAAAGTGTGGCGCAATTGCCCGCTACAACGCTAAACGTCAGCGGTGTTCTGCAGGAGACAGCGCCGCTGGTGTCATCGCCGAACTCCGACACCGGCTCTGCCGCTGGGTTCGTCAATGCGGATGGTCAGACATTGCCGCCATTGCCATCATCGGATGCTGGGTTCGAGCACGCATCAACGACCTTGAACAACCCCTTGTTCTGGGTCGTTTTGGGAGCGCTCGCACTGTTGCTACTGCAGGGTATCGGTTTCTTGATTTATCGTATCCGCAACGATATACGGCGATCCTTCGCGGTTGTCGCTCCGAGCGATGAAGACGGTGTGCATGTGCCATCACTGCGCAAGGTATGTACAGCGATTAACGGACGGAAATTGTCTGACGTGCAACAGGCTGTACTCGATTGGGCTGCGTTGTTTTGGCCCAGAACCCCGCCACAGTCGCTTTTGAACGTCGCGCAAAGAATCGGTGACCCAGAACTGGAACGCGTGTTTCGACAAATCGACGCATCCCTCTACGGCGCTACCGACAGCGATGTGGATCTGAGTCGAATCGAAGCACAACTTAAGCACGGCGCAAGTCGGCTTGTCGACGCAAGACAAACCGTGATACAAGGTTCACAGTTACCATCACTGTAGCCGGCTGGTTCAGGCACGACACTGTGCAGGATGCATTGGGCCGCCCAACGTAGCAAGATTAGAGTAAGGAGTTTTCATGCAGCGAGATTCAGGGCTTGGATTGACACACTGGCGCGTCTCTGTCGACAACCAAGGCATTCTATGGGCGGCTTGTGATCGAGAGGGCGAATCTACCAACGCGCTATCGGAGCCGTTGCTGGAAGAGCTAGAAAAAGTAGTGGCACACGCCGAAAGCACCGCGCCGGTTGGGTTGGTTATCAAATCCGCTAAACCCGGCAGTTTCATTCTGGGCGCGGATATTAAAGAGTTTGATGCCTACGCGGATGCGGAAAGTGTGGAGAAAAAAATTCTCGAAGTGCACGCGATTTTTTCTCGACTTGAAAATTTGTCGTGTCCCACCGTGGCTACCGTGCACGGATTCTGTCTCGGTGGCGGGTTAGAGCTGGCACTCACGTGCGACTACCTGATTGCCATGAACGTTCCGGAAACCCGATTGGGTGTGCCAGAGGTTAAGTTGGGAATCTTTCCAGCCTTTGGTGGCACCGTGCGTTTAACCGAGCGTGTGGGTGGCATGGAAGGTATTCAGCTAATCCTTACCGGTCGTATGCTGCGCGCCACTGCGGCTCGAAAAATGGGGCTGGTGGACGAGCTGGTCGATGAATTTAGTAATCTCGATTGGGCGGCTCGACGCGCCATTCATCAGGGGCGCAAGAAGCGCCTGGCGAAGGGCAAGGCGGCCTTGACGAACACCAGAGCTGTGCGCATGGGGTTAGCTGCGTTGATGCGCAACAAAACCGCAGAAAAAGCCAATCCAGATCACTACCCGGCGCCTTTCAAAGCCATCGATATCTGGGAAGAGCACCGCGATAATCGTACGAGTATGTTCAAAGCTGAAGCGCAAGAAGCCAGTCAGTTGATGGTCGGCGAGGTATCGAAAAATCTTCGTCGTATCTTTTTCCTGACCGAGCGCATGAAAGGTTTAGGTAAAGCGAAGAACTTTAAAGTTCGGCGAGTTCACGTCATTGGGGCAGGTGTGATGGGCGGTGACATCGCTGCCTGGTGTGTCGTGCAGGGTATGGAAGTGACGCTTCAGGATAGAGAACTGAAAGCCATTGAACCGGCATTAAAACGTGCCAGCTCCTTGTTTAAGCGACGCCTGAAGCAGCGCTCGGATGTGGTCGCCGCAGAGGGTCGTTTAACTGCAGATGTAGACGGCGACGGCGCGACGCGCGCAGATGTCGTGATCGAAGCCATCTATGAGGACTTGGATGCGAAGCGTGCTTTGTACGCAGAGCTTGAACCAAAGATGCCCGCGCACGCCATACTTGCCACCAACACCTCGGCTCTGCCCCTAGAGGATCTGGCTAAGGAGTTGAAAGATCCGTCTCGTTTAATTGGTTTGCATTTCTTTAACCCGGTGGCAAAGATGCCCTTGGTTGAAGTCATTCACGGGGTTGATACTAACGACGATTGGGTAACCAAAGGCTGTGCGTTCTGTTCGGTTAGAACCTGTCTACCTTTGAATGTCCATCCCGTAGGCCAAAGAGTCCATGCCTTCTTAGGCGCTCTCTGAAATGGCTCAAGCCGGGAGTCTTACTACTAACAGTTTGTCTGCTACCACAC
>CALFBL010000090.1 GCA_937951695.1 uncultured Granulosicoccaceae bacterium
CAGTACATGCGCCGGCAAATTCATAATGATCCCCAACAATGGAGAGACCAGCACCAGTGGCAATCCAGTTCGAAGCCAATGCGCGCACACTTTAGCCACACTGACAATCGATAACGGTTGACCCGACAGCACCCACTGCTCGAGCGTGCCGTCGCGATGATCCGAGGCAAACAAACCGTCCAACGCCATCAGCATCGCTAATAACGCCGACACCCAAATTACACCGGGTGCAATCGCTGCCAGCTGCTTAGGCTCGGGCCCAACCCCGAGCGGAAACAACGTCACGACAATGACAAAGAACACCAACGGATTCAGCCCCTCGCTCCAAGAGGCAAACGAGACTCGCAGTTCGCGTTGCAGTGTGGTACTGAAGACACTATATAAGCTGGTGTTGGCATCAGCATTGCTGCTGGCATTGCTATTGCTATTGGCGTCACTCATAACGCCAGCACCGCTTCACTGAGATTAAACCTCACAGGACTCACGCGGTTGAACGGCATCGCTTGATGCGTGGTGTAGACCACACAACCGCCAGCGTGAACGTGTTGTTCGATCTGCGCCACCACCCACGCCACCCCGTTCACATCCAGCGCACTCAGCGGTTCATCGAGTATCCACAAAGTCGCAGGTTCCAATACCAATCGCGCCAAGGCCACCCGTCTTTGTTGACCGGCCGATAACCAGCGACACGGTAAATCCAAACGCTCCTCCAAACCCAGTGCTTGTATAGCCTCGTCAAGATCGTTCAAATTCGGTGAATCGATGCGCAGCTTCAGATACACCGACAAATTTTCACGCGGGGTCAGAACTCCGGATATGCCAGGCTTATGACCCAGATACAACAACTCGGCTTGGAAGTCCCCGCGCGCGCGCTCCAAAGACGCACCCCGCCAATGCACATACCCTTCATCGGCCATTGCGAGTCCTGCCAGCGTTCTCAGTAATGTGGTTTTGCCGCTGCCGTTAGGCCCTGCCACGTGCACCACATCACCTGCGCCCACCGTCACCGAAACCTCATCAAGCACGCACGTCTCCCCGCGCCATGAAATGAGCTTATTGGCGACCAATAGCGGTTCGCTCGATGTTAATGCCTGCGTCATTCAGCCGGACCCAGCGGCATAAATACACCGCAACTGACGACCCCCGCCTCGTTCCCGCGTATCTCTGCCCGTTCCGCTAATTGAATGAACACCGAGCGCGTGATGCGAGCGGTTAACCCACTACGAACATGTACGAAGGGTTCGGGAGAGCCGTCGTTATGCGGGTACTGCACATCAATTAAATGATCAGCGTCTGCGATGACACGCTCACCGATGTTGGTGGTGAACACTAGCGCGGCTTGCAGAAGGTGTTCTTCTACATCCATCAGCACTGCCTGAAAGTGCGCATCGTCTACCGTGATCCTTAATTTCTGCGCCGGCGTGACCAGCCAGGTAGAGCCGTCAGATTCTACCCGCAGTACACTGGAAAACAACTGCACCAAACGTAACCGATGAATCGGTGTGCTCCGATACCACCACTCACCGTTTTTTAAAATGCGTATGTCGATTTCACCCGAGTCCGTGGGGTGCCACTGATCCACCGGTGGCAACGATTGATTCGACCAGTGTTCGATCAGATCGTCTATTGCGGCAGGCAAACCGGTCAGCGTGGCCGTAGAGGCTGTGTTGTCGATGGGATTACTCACAAGCGATGACCTTAACTCTGTAGCTGCGGCAGATGTTTATACAAGTCCAGCGCTTCGGGGTTAGCCAGCGCCTCTACGTTGTCCACCGATTCACCGTGCACCACTTTGCGCACCGCCAGTTCAACGATTTTACCGCTGCGGGTTCTGGGAATGTCATCGACTTGAATAATTTTCGCGGGCACATGTCGCGGCGTGCACTGCCGTCGTACATGCAGGCGGATCGATTCGATCAAGGCGTCATCAAGTGTATGTTCAGGCTGCATGCGCACAAACAACACCACCCGTACATCGTTCTGCCACTGTTGCCCGATCACCAACGCTTCCGCCACATTAGTAAATTGCTCGACCTGACGATAAATTTCGGCGGTACCGATGCGCACTCCCCCTGGATTCAACACCGCATCGGATCGACCGTAAATCACCATGCCGCCGTGGTCTGTGATCGCCACATAGTCCCCATGGCACCATATGTTGTCGAAGCGCGCAAAATACGCCTCGTGGTACCGGCTGCCATCCTCATCGTCCCAAAAGCCGATGGGCATGCACGGAAACGGAGCCACACACACCAATTCGCCTTTGGTCAGGTTTGGTGCGCGCGTTCCGTTGTCGTCGAACACCTGCACATCCATGCCCAGACCCAAACACTGCAATTCTCCGCGAATCACCGGCAGAGTCGGGCAACCCAGCGCAAAGCAGGAAATGATGTCAGTGCCGCCTGACATTGACGATAAGCACACCGAATCACTGATGTGTTCATATACGTAGTCAAAGCTCTCGGGTACCAGCGGCGACCCGGTTGATAGCAAACTTCGCATAGCGTCTAGCGAATGCGTCTTTTTCGGGCTAATACCCGCTTTGTTGCACGCATCAATAAATTTTGCTGACGTGCCGAAGTGATTAACCTGTTCATCGCGGGCGTAGTCGAACAACGTCATGCCATCGGGGTAAAAGGGTGAACCGTCGTACAGCATTAAGGTGGCGCCAGCGGCTAACCCACTGACCAGCCAGTTCCACATCATCCAGCCACAAGTGGTAAAGAAAAACACACGCTCACCGGCACGTACATCCACGTGGAAGCGGTGTTCTTTGATGTGCTGAATAAGCGTACCGCCCACACCATGAACAATGCATTTGGGTTTTCCGGTGGTGCCGGAACTGAACATTATGTACAGCGGATGATTAAATGCGGTGGGCACACACAGCGCTTTTAACGCTTCAAGCTGTTGGGCATCGGTGCGCGTTTGAGCGGGGCTGGTTAATATGCCGGTAAGCGCCACAACGGGCCGACCACTGGATAAGGTGCTGCCGCGCTCATCGGCGGCGTACAGATAATCCATTACGATGACCTGTTCAATCTCAGGTATGGCTTCTGCCAACTTGCTGGCCAACTCGAGTGAATCGTGCGCCTTGCCGTTGTAGCGATATCCATCAGCGGTAAACAACAATTTTGGTTTGATTTGCCCGAACCGGTCGAGGACGCCGTTAAAACCAAAATCGGGTGAACACGATGACCACACCGCCCCCAGAGCCGTAGTGGCTAACATGGCGACGATCGCCTCGGGTGTGTTCGGCACAAAGCCTGCGATCCGATCTCCCGGCTCTACCCCGTGTTGACGCATCCAGCTCGCCAGTTGCATCACCCGGCCCCGA
>CALFBL010000091.1 GCA_937951695.1 uncultured Granulosicoccaceae bacterium
ATCAATGGCACCCTACCGGGAAAGTCTCTGGTGGCCACCACCGAGCAGATGCCGAAAAGTGAAGAGGAGAAGCTTCGCGAGGTTGGCACGGACGTGCTCCGTTTACCCAGTCTGTCGGTCGGAAAAATAGACATCGCAGCGTTTCTAGAGGCACTGGCGTCGCGTTGCCAAAGCCTTATGCTCGAGGGCGGTGCACAGCTTCTGGGCGCCTTTGTCGATGCGCGCTCTATCGATGAAGTGTGGGCATTTGTGGCGCCTAAAATTATCGGTGGCGCGGCAGCACCTGCTTCCGTGAACGGGCTTGGGGTCGATAGCCTCGACGACAGTTTGACGCTGAGCGATGTTCGATACGAGTCGCTCGGAACAGACCTGCTCATTCGCGGCCTCGTCGCTAACCGCGTTAACAACAGATAAGGCAACTCAATGTTTACTGGCATAGTGGAAGAGCTTGGAACCGTAGCGGCCTGTCAGCCAACCGCCGACGGGTTTGATCTGAGCGTTAACTGTAAAACCGTCCTTGACGGCTCCATCCTTGGCGACAGCATCGCCGTTAACGGTGTCTGTCTGACGGTGACCGCTTTAACCGATTCACAGTTCACTGCCGGACTCGCACCGGAAACCCGGCAACGAACCAACCTAGACTCACTTACGACAGGATCTCCTGTGAACCTTGAACGTTCGGTCACACCAACGACTCGTATGGGTGGACACTTCGTACAGGGCCACGTTGACGCCACCGGTAAAATCAAGAGTTTTACAAAAGACAAAGACGCCTTGTGGGTGGCCATCGAAGTCCCGCAAACACTTATGCGATACATCGTCACCAAGGGATACGTCACGCTCGATGGCACCAGCTTGACCGTGGTCGATGTCGGCGATGACTGGTTTAACGTCACGTTGGTGTCGTACACACAAAGCCATATTGTTATGCCCACCAAGGCTGTGGGGGACGCGGTGAATGTCGAGGTCGACGTGTTGGGCAAGTATGTTGAAAACCTGCTTAAGCACAATGCGACAACCACCACATCAGCCGTCGATATGGATTTACTCAAAGAGAACGGTTATGCATAAACCCGCTGAACAATCCTCGCCACTCACTCTCTCGCCAATCAGCGAAGCCATTGAGGTGATGGCTAAGGGCGGCATCGTTATCATCGTGGATGATGAGGATCGTGAGAACGAAGGCGATTTTGTGGTCGCAGCCGAACACATGACACCTGACATCATGAATACATTGGTCACCCAAGGACGAGGCCTGGTGTGTTGCTCGATGCACGGCTCGTGGATCGACCGCCTTGGTATACCGATGATGGTGCCCGATAATCGCAACGCCAGCGGGTTCGGCACAGGCTTTACCTGCAGCGTCGAAGCCAGCAGTGGTGTCACCACCGGAATTTCCACAGCCGATCGTTCACACACGGTACGCACCCTTGCCAATCCGAACAGCACTCCTGGAGATATCGCCATGCCGGGCCACATATTTCCGCTCCGAGCAAAAGACGGTGGCGTGCTAGAACGCCGCGGACAAACCGAAGCCAGTGTCGATCTTGCCGTGCTGGCAGGCTTACGACCTGCCGCCGTCATTTGCGAGATATTGCGCGAAGACGGCGACATGATGCGCTTGCCTGAAATTCTGGCTTACGCCAAAGAACACTCCATGCCCGTGATCAGTGTTGAAGCCTTGGCGGCTTACCGGATCGCTAATGAGAGTTCGACCGATTTGCCTTCACCACAGACACCGCAAGTACGACGGATCAGTAAGAGTACGCTACCGACACCGTACGGTGACTTTGACATCACCGTGTACCGAGATCTTAACGGGCTCGAACACAGCCTGTTGTCGATAGGGGATCTGGCAAACTCCACCGCCCTAGTTCGACTGCATTCGGAATGCCTGACCGGCGATGTATTTGCGTCGATGCGCTGTGATTGCGGTGAACAACTTAACAACGCCATGACGGCCATCGGTGAAACCGGTCAGGGCGCTCTGCTGTATTTACGACAGGAAGGTCGGGGCATAGGCTTGGGTAATAAAATTAGAGCCTATGCGTTGCAAGACCAGGGTATGGACACGGTGGATGCGAACGTCGAGCTGGGATTCCCCGCCGATGCCCGCCAATACCATGTAGCTGCCGACATGCTGCGTGATCAACGCGTCAGTGAGGTTCGGTTGCTGACCAACAATCCTGCGAAAATAGACGCGCTCAACAAGCTGGGCATCGAAGTTGTAGAACGTGTTCCCTTGATTACCACTGCAAAAAAATCCAACCAACACTACTTAACGACCAAAGCTGACCGCATGGGTCACCAGTTAAAATAAAGAGTCACCATTATGGCAAAGCACATTGACGGAAAATTAATCGGCACCGGGATGAAGATTGCGATCATCGCAACACGGTGGAACGATTTTATGGGCCATCGCATGCTCAGTGGCGCACAGGATGCCCTGGTTCGTCATGGTGTGTCCGATGATGACATCACCATCGTCACCATCCCGGGCTGCTACGAAATTCCACTGTGCGCGAAGCGTGTGGCTGAATCGGGAAAGTACGATGCAGTGGTGTGTTTAGGGGTGCTGATTCGAGGCGGCACCATTCACTTTGATCTGATTGCGGGCGAAGCCACCAAAGGCATAAACAACGCAGCGTTAGCGGCCGACATACCGGTCACCTTCGGTGTGATCACCACCGAAAACATTGAACAAGCTATCGAACGTTCGGGCAGCAAAGCGGGAAACAAAGGCGAGGAAGCGGCATTGGCGGCAATTGAAATGGTGAATGTATTAAAGCAAATTTGAGCAAGCTCAGGTTTGCAAACTGATGAAATGTCGCACTCTACCTTGCGAGTTATGTCAAACGTGGACTCGTGCCTAATTGTGAGTAACAGGAGCCGAGCGCATTCGCCCCACCGTTTCCCGTTCGGCCCGTTTGCAGCGTAGCGGCGGTAATCCTTGGTCCATCAGCGTCATGTCTTCCAACACCATTCGTCCCATCTGCTTGAACGCGACGTTCAGCGCACCGGCTCGATGGGCTGAACGGATAAATCCTTTGAGCTGACGTACGGGATGATGTTTTGCCAACGGTTCATCCGGAAATACATCCGATGCCACAACGATTTTTTCGTCGGCCACGAACTGCATCAAATCGTCAAAATTCACCACGTCAGCTCGACTAAGTAGCACTAACGCAGCGCCCGGCTTCATAGTTGAGAACAGTGATGCGTTTAAAAAGCCAACGTTATCTGCCGTCACTGACGCCACCACAAACACCGTATCCGAGGTCTGCATGATGTCCTCCAACGTCATAGGCATAACACCACAATCTTCGAGGATAGAAGGAGGCAACCACGGATCAAATGCAGATACTTCAGCTCGAAACCCGCTGAGTAGTTGCGCCAAAGCGCGACCAAGATCACCAAACCCGATGATGCCAATCTTTGACCCTGACAACAGTCTCGCCTCTACGTTGCCATCGCCGCCCCAGCGTTCGGTGCCTTCACGGAACGCAACATCGGCATCAATCACATCGCGCGCTAGACACAGCGCCATGGCCAACCCCATCTCGGCCACGGGTTTTGAAAACACACCACCGGTTGTTAATACGTAGATACCCCGAGAAAACAACTCGTCGTAAGGCATGTTGTTTATCAGGTTGCTCTCAACGTTAAAGATACCTTTGAGCTGGGCCATTCGGCTCAGTGTTTCTTCACCCAGTGCAGGCTGGCCCACGACATAACGCACACGTTTCGCCAAACCATCCTCGATGCTGTCAACCTCCACCGCTGGCATCTCAATCACCTCGTAGGTCGATTCAAACGTGTGCCGCTCTTCGGTAGAGAAAATCAACTGAAGCGTCCGTGGTTCGGGAGCAGATATCACGAGAGGTTTTTGATTCACGGCCCTACTCAACTCGCAACTGGAACGGATCGCTTCGATTGCCCTCAGAGTCGACAGAGACAATCGTGTAAACCCCGCTTAGCAAGGGTTCGGTGCTGAACGGTGCCGGGTAACGAAAATAGCCAGCATCGAAGTTGGTGCGTCGGGCCGACACAAAGTCGCGATTCTGTTCTGTGACTGCTGCTATCTCTATTCCGTCCCGTTTAACCTCAAAGCTCAGGGTAGCGGCTTGATCATCGGTGGCGCCCGGCCATATTAGAGCCGTAGCGATACCGTTCGCCAATTCAACGCTCACATTAGCGGGTGGAGAGGGCAAATCCGATTTTGGCCACGGCAGTGTTCCGGATACAAACACCTCCCCATTCACGCCTGAGTAACTGACGGTCCGCACATCATCGGTAGTCGCATCGATACTGAGCGTACTACCGTCAGAGGCCACCGCTGTCATTACACCCGAGGTGTAAAACCCATTGGGCTGCTCGACAAACGGATCGTCAATGGTGACCAACAAAGATACGGTTGGCTCAGCAAAGGCGCTGAGTAAGAATTGACCGATCACTGTGCCTTCAGAGATCGATAGCATCGACGTATCGAGCGTATAACGCTCATCGAACACTACACCCGGAGCGGTTCCATCGGTAGTGAAAACAGTCTGTTCAAACCACCCATCGGTAACTTTTCCGTTCAACGCGCAGTCATTGTACACTCGCTGATCAAACTCTCGAGTCACAGAGCCTGCGCGAAATTCATTGCTCGCTGAGCGCCCTGCGTTTTCACACAGATGCACGGTGGTGCGACTGGAACCGATACCGATCATCGCTTCACCCACGGGTAAGTTTGTCTGGTCGCTGATCGATAGTCCATCCAAAAACACCGCCAAAGCTTCTGTTCTTGGCGTAATGGTCACTTGCAGGGCATTCATCATCAGCAACGCAAGCGCGATCAAATTTTCGTTATCAATCGTAGATATTGTGCGCACCGGGAATTCGAAGAACTGTCGGTCGATCAGTTCACCGGCAATGCGCAGGTTACTGTCGCGACGGTCCCTGCCCGGGTCATTGAACAACCACTGCAGCGTCGGTTTACTGCGGCGTTTACCCATCACGGTTCGAATATCAAACACGCTGCGACCAAGATCAATCTCATCGAGGGTATAGCCATACCTATCAGTGCCAGGCATATTGACAATATCCGAACTGTCCAACACTTCCCCATTCAGGGTGATTTCAAATTCCATCGCTTCAAGGCCCGCGCCAGGCGCTTGCCATGTCACCGTAAACGCACCGCTGCGGTAGACATGCGCAATAGCAAACGGTGCACTTATCTCATCCGTGTTAGCGTCACTAAGACTACCTTCTTCAGTGGCGTCTTCAGTATTACCCGCTTCCGCCGGGCTCTCATCAGCAGTCCCATCATCATCGGCGACATCGTCATTCAGGCTCGACGCGGTTTCGTCGTCCAGTAGGGCGGTATCAGTGCTGTTTGAGCCATTGTCGCCAGAGCTGCAACCGGTGAGAAGCAACACAGCCGCTAACACAGCGGATGCCGATTTATTGTTCATAAGCGTATCTTGTCTGCGTAGGTCAATCGTAGCTCACCATCCCTGTTATATCAAAACCGCTTCGCGTCCCGCCTTACAACACCACCGACTAGGAGCACTGAGCGGGCCAGACACGCCCCAGTGACCAGCCAGAATGGCCAGAAATTTGCAAATCTGTAGTCTGTGAAAAACCGAAGTTTGACAACCCCTGGACTGCTGCTACTCAGCGCGTGCGCTTTCTCGCAGGAAGATGCGATCAACTGCGCGCTGCCGCATACCGACACGCGCATTCAGCAGTGTGACACGCTAATCCAAGCCAGTGAACTGGGTGCTTGTGTGTCCGCCGCGGACCTGCCTGAGCACGCTTGCGTGGTAATGGATCAGGATCTGGAATTTTGCGACGGTGAGTCTGCGATCAATTTCAGTGCGATCTTCGATGAATCCAACAAAACACTGAACTGCAAAGGCGGTGTGATCGATCACGGCTGGAGCTCACTCTCCAACGATTCCATTGTCCCTACCCCCAGAGGTCGTCAAATGCCGTTTGTACGATTCTATGACGACCGATCGCTCAACAATATTACGGTTCAAAATTGCACCATGCGAGGCACCTTTCACGCAGGCATTCAGATGACTCGTTTTTTCGGTGGTGAACTTGGCGGAGACGGGGTCATCAGCCCCGGTGAAAGCCTACCCGTGGGTCACAAGAACATTACTTTCGAAGACCTGCGTATCGAGGGCGGCCAAGTCGGTATCTATCTGGGCAACTTTAGCGAAGACATCGAGATTAACCGCGTGGAGATCGATGGTACACAACGCATAGCGATTTATTCGGAAGCCGGCAGCCACACCGTAAGAATCACACACTCGACGATATCCAATAACCTCACTCGTGAAGCGGTAGCGATCGATTCCACCTACGATAGCGAGATTTCCAACACCCGCTTTATCAATAACCGTGAAGGCGGTATAAACGTCTACCAGAATTGCGGCGAGCTCAAAGGTAGTGTGTGCCCCGTGGTGCGCTCGACCCCACCCAACAACAATCGCATTGTAGACAACACCTTCATTAACAACGGCGTCACAGGCATCCAGATCGCCTCTCGTCAAGGGCGCAATCATTCCTTGGGCTGGTGCGAGAGCCTAAACGGTTTACCCGGCCAATTTACCGATACGTCCGAGAACAATGTGGTCACAGGCAACACCATCGAGTGCAGTGACGGTACCGCGCTAGTGGTGATGGACGGACCCAATGAAATTCGTGACAATACCATTAATGCGAGCGATCACTGCATCCCGCTGGAGATCTCCACCGGAGGATTCACGGGCTCGAAGAAGCGCTTACTCGACGGTTTGGTGGTTCGTGGCAACAGAATCGAATCCGAACGCCCACCGCGTTTGCGAAACCTCAGCGATAACGTGGTTTTCGAACAACTATCACATTGATCGATACGATGCATTCGACGGGATCGTCACTTAGATCGAAGCGTGACTGATCTGAATGATCGTCGCTGACTCATCGCCAGAGCTCAGCACGCGCATGCGCACTCGTTGCGCCCTGAACACGACCTCAGCCTCAGCGCCACCCAAAGCTTGCCGAGTTACCTTATCCAGAGCAAATTCGCCATCGTCAGCCACATCGCACTGAACAACAACGGCTGTGTACTCAGAACCTGATTCGCCGACACGGCTGAAATTCAAGTGAATTCGGGTATCGCCCGTTTGGCTGGGCACCCATTGCAAGCTCTGCTGCACGCTGTTCAGTAATCCCGAATTCGGCGCTGTCCATTGCAACGGTGCAAGTTCAGGTAGCGCGATCGTCCCCAGATTTGGTAACACCTCAGGCTGGTCGAAGCTCAATATCGCATCGACGGGTATCGGCTCATCCAACCAACGAACAGCTGTGGTATAACTGCTAACAGAATCGCTCTCAAACCGCTCAAGCGTTGCCACGGTCTCGGCTCGAGAGGCGATATTCACTTGTGTGCTGACCCGTGCTGTCGTCGGTATACTCCCTCTGCCGGAACTTGCCGCTTGCGCTGTGCAACGGTCACCGAAAGCACTGATCGCGGCGATAGCGTTGTTTGGTTGAACGGTTTCGCGTTCGCTGAACCAGGCATCCAACACCGTTTTGCCGGAGCGCTCTTCTACAATCACCGTCGCTGCTAACGTTCGTGTCGATGAGACGAGGGCGATGTCAGCTGAAGCTGCTTGTTCTATCTCAGCAGAGCCTGAACCACCGCTACAGCCCGCCAACATAACGGTGAACATCGCAACGTATAACGAGCATTTCGTGGTTTGAAGACGGTGTCCTAGCGCGCGAATTGGCATCCAATATCCCGATAGGTTCGAAAACTTACGTCACATCGCCAGCGAGGGCGCCTGGCCTGAGAACAACTCGATGCAATCACCCTCGACTAATGGCGGAGCTATGTTTGCATCAGATATCGCTGGAGAAACGTTGGCTTCAGATAAAAGTAGCATAAAGAAATACAAGAAAGGACACTGTACTAGGATAAAAATGTGATGCCTCAACATTCTTTTTCCAGGCCAAACGTGTTATGGGACATCATATTTTAAAATTCATGGAAAAATAGGGTCTCGCTTTTCCTCTCCAGAGGCAATTCGTTCGAGGAGACACAAGCAGGTGTCGCTAAAATCGAATGAGTGTCTTCCAAATGAACTTCATATATATGCAGTGTGTATCTGCGTTTAATCGACCGAGCCGCTCCAAGCACGAAGCAGTTTCCGTTTTGTTCCTCCAAGATGAAGTACTCGTGTACTTAACTGCCACAACAGTAGC
>CALFBL010000092.1 GCA_937951695.1 uncultured Granulosicoccaceae bacterium
CTCTAGCTGGCTCTTGGATACGCATTCCGGAAAAACGCGTTTTCGACACGGTCACCACTAAGGGTACATTGGGCACATCAACCTCAACGATGCCATCGGGTCCAGTCGAGCTTGCGCCAAATTGTGCGTAGTTGCCGGCAAGACCTATGCAGACTGAAGCACCGGCAACGGGTTGACCTTGCGAATCGACCACCCGAACACCAAAAGTAGCAGCGGAGGCGTTACCAGCGCTCAGAGCAGTCACCATTAACGCGGTCCCCGCGAGGAGCTTTCGATACGCTTTGAAATACTTATTCATGTGCAATTCCCAAAAAGATTCAGCGAACTCCGACCGCACTTCCAACAGATACATCTCTCGTCACACATTTGACGAATCGGGTTGACGTGTCGTTATTCTGACGTTTTGCTATTTCACATGAACCGTGGATTTATGGGCATGACGACAGTCACAGAATGCGACGCGGACAGCAATGAATAGGTGTGTTTTGAGCAGCACCACTCACTAGTGGCGTGCCCGGCCCTAGCAAGTCCAGCCCAATAGGGATCGGGACGCTATTCGAAACCGGGAAGGGGTTTTCTGCTCGGGTGCTGGCTGAGGGTTGCGGATCCGTACTACTGACCCCAGCTTCGCACACGGCCGGTGTCGATATGAACAAAGCCCGAACGGGAGTACAGACCGACCCCACCGGCATTCATCGCCATAGCCGCTTTGTGAATCGTCTTGGCATTTTTCCCAGGGATATTGAAATCCATAGCACGCGCGTCCATGTGCAAGCTGTACTTGGCTACCGCTTTGGAGCGACTGCGAAGCCTTGCGTTGGTCTCCGGAGTGCGATATCCCGACAGGACATGAACCCGTTCTTTGGTGTCGAGGGCGGTAACCAGAGCGTGAAGTTGGTCGATCAAGTTCACA
This sequence comes from uncultured Granulosicoccaceae bacterium, assembly GCA_937951695.1. Taxonomy (GTDB): domain Bacteria; phylum Pseudomonadota; class Gammaproteobacteria; order Granulosicoccales; family Granulosicoccaceae; genus Granulosicoccus. Next base: position 914 of record CALFBL010000092.1, read on the forward strand.
TCCATGGCCTTGGAACGATTGGCTCGATGATCACGCATCAGGTGATTAATTTCGGCCATTGACTCGGGGTTGTACTTCCCCTCTGCCCAGTAGACCAAATCGAGCTTTTCCCACGTGTGCGCGTTCGCGAGGCGCAAGCGCCTTTCGGGCTGGGCGCTGACCATCGCAGCCGCCTCAGCGACCGCTACCGATGGCGCCGCCGCCAGTGAACCGAGTCCGATTCCCAAACCTGCGCTAAATAGACGACGATGTGAATCGACGAGCGGTGACTGAGCTGATTTCATAGGGCTTGTTTCGCGGTGTTTTGCTGATCAATCGAGGACGATGAGCGAACATTTTCATCCCCTATCGTCAAACAACTGCCACACTCTGCCATAGATTGCTCAATATTTCAGCTACAGCCACGTCATGTTCCAGCCGGATTCAGACGTACTCGACACTCATGATTTCGTATTCGCGAACTCCACCCGGAGCCTGAACACCCACTATGTCACCCTCCTCTTTCCCAATCATGGCTTTTGCCACGGGAGAGCCGTAAGAGATAAGGCCTGATTTCAAATCCGCCTCATCGTCACCGACGATTTTGTATTGGGTTTCTTGCTCGGATTCAAGCTCCATCAGCACGACCGTGGTGCCAAACACGACTTTGCTGCTCGGACTGAGCTTGCTGATATCAATTACCTGAGCATTACCCAGCTTGCCTTCGATGTCCTGAATACGCCCTTCAATGAAACCTTGCTCCTCCCGAGCCGCGTGATACTCCGCATTTTCTTTCAAATCACCGTGCTCTCGTGCGTCGGCAATCGCCTGGATGACTTTTGGTCGACGAACCTGTTTCAGCTCTTTTAGCTCGTCCTGCAGCAAGGCCTCACCGCGCTTTGTGATTGGAATTTTACTCATGTCATTTCCTCATGAAGATCGCTTAATCGGTACACCGGACCTTCGGCTGACGACTTCAACGCCTGACAGATCGCCGCGGCACCGGCCAGAGTCGTTGAGTAGGGAATTTTTCGACCCAGCGCTTCCCGACGAATGTAGACCGAGTCTTCAATCGTCTGATCACCGGCTGTTGTATTAACGATTAAAGATAGCTCATTATTTTTGATCGCATCAAGGATGTGCGGTTGCCCCTGTAACAATTTATTAATCGGGCGAACCGGGACACCCGCCGCTTTTATCACCGCCAGCGTGCCAGTAGTTGCCACCACATCAAATCCATTCTCCACCAACTGGCGGGCCACATCGACAATTCCGGGCTTGTCTGAATCGCGAACACTAAGAAGAGCGGTTCCACTGGTGGGTAAGTTCACCGAAGCTGCCAGTGTGGCTTTGTAAAACGCCTCGCCAAAGGTGCGGCCCGACCCCATCACTTCTCCAGTGGATTTCATCTCGGGACCAAGCAAAGGATCTACACCAGGAAACTTGCCAAACGGAAACACCGATTCTTTTACGCTGAAAAAACTGGGGATCGGCACCGACTGTACGCCCTGATCGGCAAGAGATTTACCCGCCATGCAGCGCGCGGCGACCTTGGCCAATGACACACCGGTAGCTTTGGACACAAAGGGCACGGTGCGAGCCGCCCGTGGATTCACTTCAATGACGTAGATCTCGTCTCCCTTGATGGCGAACTGGGTGTTCATCAAACCGACGACGTTCAGTCCCTTAGCAAGCTTCTCAACTTGCTCAGTCAAAGCGGCACACTGTGCCTGCGATAAAGAATAAGGTGGCAACGAACAGGCAGAATCCCCAGAGTGAATACCGGCCGCT
>CALFBL010000093.1 GCA_937951695.1 uncultured Granulosicoccaceae bacterium
TTGTTGAACACCTTTAGTACGAGGAATCAAAGAGCCATCCACTTGCGCCACCGGCGCTGTTATCCAGCGCTCGATGTAAAGTAGTAGCCACCGATTGCTCGTGTGCCGTCTCACCGCTTTCATCAAGAGCCGATGATCAATGTTGTCAAACAGAGCGCGTATGTTAAACTTCAAAAGCCAGTCAAAACGCCAGCAACGCTTGCGCGTCACATCCAGCGCCTGATGGGCTGACTTACCCGGCCTATAACCATAAGAATCCCCCAGAAAATGCGGTTCAACTAATGGCTTAAACGACAACTTTGCCACTAATATTCACCGCATCATGCTGTGAAATATCACATTGCTGCAGCACACAATTCGCTTGGTAGTTAAGCTACGACAGAATGGCTTGGTGTTAACAACGCTCGGTGAACCAGTGTCATTACCAAGCGAATGTGGCGGTCTAATTACCAAGCCAAACTGTCGTAGCAAGATATCAACATTTAAATAGAACTGCAATTCGAGCACGCTGATCGTAAATCGAGTTTCTACAAAGCAGACATTCGCATGGTTAGCGATCAGAGAAGTTAAGATTTTGGCGGCAAAGTCCCCATTGCGGAAGTAGTTTAGATATATAAAGCTGCCAAATTTCGCTACTCAATCTTTGAAGCGATCAGTGCACCACATGTCATTTTCATCCTCTGTGTACTCAAGAAGCGACCCATCTAATCTTTCCAATGTATCGTTCCATTTACCAGTTCCGTAACAAAACTGACTCACCACACATAACATCTGCGACCTAATGCTCGCTTTGCAGCCCAATTTGCACCAGTTTAAGGCAACGGTCACGTTGCTCAACGCAAATTGTTAACAACCATGAAGGAACGCCGTTAGCGTAAACACAGGACAAACGCAGAACGTTGCCTAGACATGATATTCGATGTCTTGCATCAAGATGTCTTGCATCAAAAATAATAAAAATTAAAATAACGTTGCAAATAACATGAAAAAACTACTTCTAGCGCTGCCGCTGGTCGCCGGAGCATCTTGGGCAGGAACCTCATACTATGCAGGGGTTCAATCAGAAAATGCCTACGATCAGTTTCTGAACCAAACCCAAATAATGAAACCTTTGGTATTCGAAAAGGAATCCTTCGAAAACGGCGTTACCACCAGTCACGCCATCACCGCAGTACGCCAATCGACCGCAGCCGATGCAAAAGTGATTTTTCGCCTTCAACACGAAATCAATCATTCACCCATTCAATTGGATGATAATGGTACCAAATTCGCAACCGCCACGATTCGCACCACGTTGGTAAACGAATCAGGTAACCAGAATTCAGCGGCTATTCGAGAATTTTTCAATGGCGAGGAACCCTTTGAAATTCTATCCACAGCCGATATCAATGGAAAAATTGTCAGCACTCTTAATATTGAAGCATTCGATATTGACACCACCGACGAAAAACTGAGTCTCGGCCAATCCAGCTTTGATATTACCACTGAAAATAATCGTACACAGGTCAAAGGCACGCTAGGCGAATTGCAGGCAAACTTTGGTAACGGGACAAGCGTGGACAGCTCAGAATCGTACTTAAATTTCGACATCACGATCGATGACACCTGGGCTTACGACTACGACTTTATGTGGTCTGCGGGCGAACTCAGCCTTAGCTCTGATCAATCACTCATGCCGGTAAAAATAGCGAATATTTCATTAGGTGGCGATTCCAAACTGGCCAATGAGAAGTTCGATCAATCGCTGGTGTTCGAATTAGGCAAGATTGATTTCGGCGGTGCTATTCCAGCTGATCTGGTCCCGATAGACACAGCACGATTTTCTCTGGACCTAGTAGACCTTTCGTTTTCAGGGATCAAAGAATACTCAGATCGATTAGACAAGCTGACGGTCGAAGAGCAAATGTCATCGACCCCACCAACCGATGCAGAGGCGTTGGCAGTTGCCGCCAGCATGGTAAGCCCCAACAGCACCTTGGACATTAAACTTGAATTGGGCAATCCAGCGGGGGCTGCTACCGCCGACTATGCCATCCGGTTTGTTGGCGATGAGTCACCCAGTGGGTACGATGACATTGTCACGGTAGCTGATTTACTCAATGCCATTGAGATGGACGTGAACGTGGGTATCGATAAAGCCGCGTTAGACTTGACACCAGCGGCGATGTTTATGGACTCACCGCAAATGCAGATGGCGTTTGTCGACATCGGCGAGCAGATCGTCTCCCGAGCGAGCTTGCGAGGTGCGGCGGTAGAAGTGAATGGAAACTTCTTCCCATTGCAAAGTATGTTCGGTGGAATGCTCGATATGCCAATTGACATTATCCTAGAAATGGAAGGTCTATAATGTTCGTACGCGTTCATGGCCTGCTGCGGCAGGCCATGCAATGCTGCCTAATCCTGACCCTGTTCTTCGGCGCTCGTACGTACGCCTTAGATGATGTTATATCTGCATTAAACTCAGACACCTACCCTACCATTGGCGCTCAGCACCCCCACTGGGTACAAACCGTTCCACCCTTCTCTGAAAAACCCATCCACAAAGATAGCTTGATATCCGGGGTGATTTATCAATTGATGGATCAACAGTTCAATGCGCAGACAACCGCTCAGCCTGAGTATTTTTTTGCGATGGAAATGGGCTTAAAATCCGCCCGTGGTGTTGCATCTGAATCAATCATCCGCATCCCGTATATCAGCGACTTTCAACATTTAGTCGTCAATCAGGTATTGATTAAACGCGGCGACACAGTGATCGACAAACTGACTACGGCGACACATCAAGTGTTGAACTTGGAGCCTGAACTAGACTCACTCATGATCACCGGTCAGCGTGAGCTGGTGTTGACCTTAAAAGACGTGCAGGTGGGCGACACGCTTTACTACGCTTATACGGTGTCGGGTGCCAATCCTGTTTACAATGGCTTGCGCGAACACTCGATACGAACCAGCCACAGTGTATCGATCGATCAAATACACGTTCGTGTACTGGTGGATAAAGACGATCGGCTTAGCATACGTCGACGAAACATCGACGACTTACCTGACTTCGAGCAGTTTGACACGCACGCTGAATATCGTGTTCAAACCACCGGCACGATTACGCCACGCAGCGAATCGGATGCACCAGCCTGGTACGACCCCAGAGCTGTCATTGTGTTCAGCGACATTCAAACCTGGAATGAGGTAGTAAACTGGGTAGCGCCCATGTACGCCGCAGCGGTGGCCGACAATAGCGCTGTTCTGAGTATTGCCAAAGACATCATGAACCAACATCGTACCGAGAAAAAACGTATCGGTGCCGCGCTTGACTGGGTCCAACACAAGATTCGCTACTTCGGCATTGAAACTGGTATAAATTCTCATAAACCGCGCAACGCCAACTTGGTGATTGATCGCGGCTTCGGGGATTGTAAGGACAAAACCGTCCTCTTGGTTTCTCTGCTCGAAGCCATGAATATTAAGGCATCCCCGGCTTTGGTCAATACAAGAGAGACCACACGAAATCAGAACAATCCTTACCGCCTACATGCCTTCAACCATGTCATCACACATCTGAACATTGACGGCAACGACCATTGGCTTGATCCCACGATGACAGGGCAAATCGGTGCATTAGGCGAACTGTACGAGCCTGACTATGGTCGAGCCTTGATTCTCGACGAAGGTCAGAACGCTTTGACCAACATGGCTAACCCAAACAGCGGTAACAACAATCGCGTTGCTAAATTGATCACCGCTGGAGCTGAACTGGATGCGACTGCCACCCTGAAAGTCATGACGTACCAGACGGGCCTCAACGCTGAGTACACGCGACGTCGATTCGAAGATGATGCGCCGTCGATTATTCAGGAAGACCATAAACGTTACTATCGAGACTACTACAATGAACTCCGTGTAGCCTCCCCACTGAAATTAAAGCAGTATTCGAAAAATCGGGTTTTAGTTACTGAGAATTACAATATCGGAACGCTATGGCAAGCCGATTCTGCAGACGAACAGCCCTATCAGTGGTTTTATGCCGATGAAATTAACCGAGCGCTTGAGCAGCCCAAAAACCCCAAGTATCGCAGTGCCCCGTTTGACATCCCATTCCCACTGGATTTCACCGAAGCTGTCACACTGAATCTGGATGACATCGATAAGAATTATCGATATACCGACGACTATGACACTCCGTGGTTCATATTGAACATCAATCTTCAACAAGAAGCGGGAACGAATACTCTTAAAGCTACGTGGCACTTTCAAACCAAGGTACGAACCATCGCTGCCGAGGACGCTGCAGCCTATTCCAACGCCATCGATGACATCCACGACTGGCTAAACTTCTACGCAACCTCGAGCGGGTTTTACTTTGACTCTGAAGAAGAACCGAAGACCGACAACGATGTCTCCGCGCTTGGTGCTGCTCTCGAGACCCTTCACTAGCGTCGTTTAAGGTCGCCTACGACTCTATCGTGTACTAATCGCCAAAATTTAAATGTTAGAAGCCCGACCGGTCGAATACGACCGTTCGGGCTATTACTTCACTAGTTGACGTTTAGAGTACCACCAGTACCCAACCCGCCCTCAACTTCCTGTGCTTTGTAGTTCTTCAGCGAGACAACCATGCCGTTGTAGGCGTCGAGAAACGCGGCAACCGTCGCCTTGCCTTCCGGTGTGCGTGAGAAGCCGCCCAAACCTGCAGCGCCAACTCCACCGAATAGACCGACCACGCCACCGTAATTCTTGGATGAAGAGCTTCCTTCAGCGGCAGAGATCTGCACCGATGAACGAATGTCAAACAGCGATAAGGTCACCACGGATTCTTTCGCGGTAGCCCCACCTGCCAAACCAACCAAAGCCGAGCCACCGACCATACTGGCGAGGCCGCCAGCAACCTTACCCGTTAGTGAATTATCGATGATGACGGCAGGCTCCAAGAAGTAATCTGCTGCCACTCGTTGCCCTTTTTGCTGATTGGAACCCGCGCGAAATTCACCTGAGTTGCGCTGCTTGTCAGTGATCGCCGACAAGCGAGACTCAGTCCGCGAGTTACCGATTGAGGTAATAACGAAGCAGTTGGACTGCTGCACGGCCAGACGCAACAACGGTTCAATGGAATTGACCCTCGTGCGTGCGTTGAAGTCTGCGTACCACGCAGCACCGGAGCCATCGTCTACGGCGAGCGTCCCCAGAGTTTGATCGCATCGCTCAAGAGAGGGATTGGCGTCTGCGCTGGTAGCGCCGCCAGCGGAACCGTTGACATCCGTGCCACCCGTTCCTCGTGTAATTGTACTAGCAAAACAGCCAGATATTAGAAGAACGGACATCGCGATGAGCGCCGTGCGCCCTGCGATTGTTAGGCTATGTTTTGGGAACATCATGCTATTATAAACTCCTTTCTCTCTGACCAGTGACGTTTACATTTTAACTTTCTATAACACGAATATACAGAATTGCTCGGAGTTGTACACTCATGTATTGTCGTGTCGCCCGCGGAGCATTCTCTATTTTGTGGAGTGTGCGATCAATTATGGAGTGTTTGATGAATCGAATTGGCAGTATTACTTTAGTATTGTTTTGCATACTGGTGGGATGCGCGACACCGCCACCTGACAACAACCGAGTTCGCCTGTGCGACTCGGAGGGCTGTGAAGAGGTAGACAAAAGTACTGCGAGATTCGATCCCTCGAGCACTGTGCCGGATGCCGACCCGGACGGCATGATACCTACGCTCAAGCAAAAAGCAAAAGAGGATCCCGGGGCAGCGTTCGATCTTGCGTTGCGCTACTTCCGAGGCGATGGTATCAGAGAAGACAGCTACAAATCGCTGCAATGGATGCGAGACGCTGCCGAACGTGGCGATCTCGAAGCCCAAAAAGCGGTTGGTCGCGTATATTTGACGGGCCTTGAGGAGATGGGATCTGACCCGCGTGAAGCTGAGAAATGGTTGAGCGTTGCTGCAAGTCGTGGAGACGAAGAAGCTGCAGAGCTATTGGTCGAGGCAAGCGCGGCACGCCAGAGCGAAGATGCGGAATACGAATTTCGCACACGCTGGCAACCGGTGTTCTACCGCTCTTGGTACTCGGGATATCGTTACAACTGGCGATGGAAAAATGGCTACTGGGTCTACTAGTCTGTCCAACCCAGCCGCAATGATCGCTGTACGACACTATTTTTCGATTAGCCGTTTATCGAGCGGGAAGCCCTAACACCGCTTACCCGCTCGACAACGGCATCGTACTGAACCGCGTTTTAGCTCTGTGGCCCAATACGGCAATGGATACCTTTGGCGAAGAGCGTATCCACTTTTAAAACTTGATATTTTTGAACGCTTGGGTTTGTTCTACCAAGGCGATTTCTGTGGGTAGACGTTCCATAGATGACGCACCATAAAATCCATGACAGTTTTTCGCCCGTGTAAGAACATACTCAGCATCATCTGGCATCGCAATAGGGCCACCGTGACACAACACGATGGCATCGGGGTTCACTGCAAGGGCAGACGCTGACCAGCTATCAATCTTTTCCACACAATCATCCAGTGTTACCGCCGTTTCAGCGCCAATATTGCCACCGGTGGTTAGCCCCAGATGACAGACAATAATATCGGCGCCCGCCTTAGCCATCGCTACCGCGTCTGCGTCGCTAAACACATAAGGTGTGGTGAACATACCTTTTTCGTGTGCCAAGCGGATGACATTGACTTCCTGTGAGTACGACATCCCGGTCTCTTCCAGGTTGGACCGGAAGTTACCGTCAATCAGACCGACCGTTGGAAAGTTCTGAATTCCGGAGAACCCAAGCCGCTTCAAATCATCGAGGAACATGTCGAAATTGCAGAACGGATCTGTCCCGTTCACCCCAGCGAGCACGGGGGTTGTCTTGGTTACCGGAATGACTTCGCTGGCCATCTCTTTCACAATTTCATTCGCGTTACCGTAAGCCAGCAGACCGGACAACGAACCACGCCCCGCCATGCGGTAGCGACCAGAATTATAAATAACGATGAGATCAATACCGCCCGCTTCCTCACATTTGGCCGATAGGCCGGTACCTGCGCCCCCTCCAACGATCGGAATACCGTCAGCTTTCATTTTTTGAAGTTTGCTGAGAAGTTCATTTCTTTCAATCAACGGCATTTTTTGCGGCTCTTTGTTTAATGTTCTGCGTTCCAGAAGGTGCGTTTAATTTGAGTTGAATCGAGAAGTCTCGGTCAGGTCATATCGTGTAAGGCTTTCACTACGGCGTCACTAAACCCATCCGAGTTAATATGATACGGCACTTCGATTAACCGACGATCCGCTGTTGCTGCAAAGTTGGAGCGAATGGCGTCAAACAATTTTGTCCTTGCGTCAACATCGTTGAACGGCATATCCGGTGCATCCAGCGCAGAGACCCCCCCTAACGGCAATAAGAACCGAACCTGCCCATGCATCTGATTGAGCCGCCCAGCAATCCATTTTCCCATTTGAGTATTCTCATCTGGCGTGGTGCGCATGAGCGTCACTTGCGGATTGTGCTCGTAAAATAGACGATCGGCGTACTTTGCAGGGACTGTTGACGGCGCACCAAAATTAACCATATCCAGCGCACCCACCGAACCCACGTAGGGAATTTTTCGTCGAATGATGGATCCCAAACGATCATCATCAGCCGCGAACACACCGTCGAATAACAGGTCGCAAATTTCAGTCGTGGTTAAGTCCACCACTGCCATAAAAAACCCACCATCGGCAAGCTTTTCCATGGAACGACCACCGACACCGGTCGCGTGAAAGACAAATGGCTCGTATTCATTTTCCAGTTTTCCCATCACCGACTGTACCGCTGCGGTGGTCACACCGAACATAGTCATTCCGAGTCCGGGTTTTTCATTGGCATCGGCGATAACATCGGGTGCGTATAACGCTGCGCCAGCCATCGCAGCAGCGGCGTTACCGAGTACTTTTCGGGAGATGGTGTTCAGCCCTTGCACATCAGTGACCGAATACATCATCATGATGTCGCTCGGGCCGACGTAAGGCTCTACGTTGCCTGAGGCGACTGTGGATACCATGATTTTTGGTGTACCGATGGGCAGAGTTTGCAGAGCGGGCGTCACCAATGCCGTGCCGCCCGAACCACCCGCTGAGATCATTCCACCGATGGACTCGGCATTCTGCATCGCCCACCGTTTGAACGCGTGCGCCATCCCAGCCACCGCCGACCCCCGATCCCCTGTGAAGACTGCGTCCACCCCACCGGGATGGTGCGCGGCGATAGTCTGTGGAGACACGTCTGCACTGGATGGTTTGTCTGTGGTTGAAAGATCGACAGTTTGAACTGCTACCCCAGCCCTCTTGATGGTGTCTTTTAAGTAAGTCAGTTCATCTGACTTGGTATCAAAGGTTCCAGCGACGAATACGGGGGAAGCCGCCATATCAGTTCTCCGATTTTTGCAGTTTTCGACTTGCTAGGTGTTAGCACTACTCAACTTATTTTTGCACGCCATTGGAAAAAGTACACGCGTATTTTTGTCTTTTTTCTGGTGGTATTAGTAGAGTGCCAATACCTCAACACCGCTTCAGAAGCCAGAGATCGCTATAACAGCCAAAGAAACCAGTAGAACTACCATTCAACCCTGTGCCTCCTCACCTTAGAGCTTCTGTACGATGAAGTAAGCGTGCTTCTCTGGAAATTGATCCTGTTCAAAATGGCGGATCACGCAATTTTGCTTTAAAACGATATTGAAGTAGCGTTGAATTCCGAGTGTAGCGTAATACACTTCTGGCCCCATCACCGAGTTGGTGTGTTCGCCAGGCTCATCGAGAGCGCCGCAGGAAAAAATACACACCCCTTCCCGATTCAAAGCGGAAACTAGCTTTAGTAAAACTCGCTCTTGCTGCTCCAACGGGACGTGCCAGATGCTGTCCCACGCAGAGATGAAATCGTATTTTCCGGTGAGCTCCCAGTCCACAATATTCCCATGATGAAAGGGTATCTCTGGGAGTTTTGCTTTGATAATCCTTAACATCTCAGTGGAAAGATCGATCCCTTCCGAATTGAAACCATGTTGTATTAACAGATTTATGATTCGATCTGAACAACCGCACCCCACATCCAGAGCTCTACCACGATTTTCGGTAAACATTATGGCCCGCTTGTGCGACTCAATACCATTATTGCTGTCAAATTCATCACGCTCCCATAGGTGCGTTATTTCGTTATAGGCTTTACCGATGTCTTCAGGCGTCACAGCAATCCCAGCGTTCCGTGATCAGGTTCAAAATGCTCATTTTTGACGCCGGCACACGCCCACACTCCAAACAACAAACCATTGAGCATGAAGGCCGCCGCGACCGCACGCCAGCGACGATCAGACAGTAAATTGGTGAGCAACTCATACCCCTCCTGGAAACGTGATGGTCAGCTTATCAAGACGCTGTGAGACTTTGCAGCATCAAGGCCACACCCGATATCAATAGCAGCGTCAGCACCAATTGTCTGAACAGAATTTCATTGATCGACAAACTTAACGTTGATCCAATACGCGCCCCGATCAGAGTAAACGGCGTGCACAGCAGCGCCATCGAAAGTACCGGTTGATCGATGTGCCCACCGATCGCCATGCCAAACGCTGCCATGCTTAACACAACCAAACTGTACGGTCGATAGATGGCCAGCTGACTATGGCTGGGACCCCCTCGAATTTGCAACCAGACGATGGGCAGCGGGCCAGACAAGCCCGCAAAGCCGCCCAACAATCCACCGGCCCCGCCCACCAGAGCATCCGCCAGACGTCCACCCATCGAACCAATGGATAGCCGACCCAACCCACTGAACTGAACCGCGGCATAGGCCATTAAAAACCCACCCACAATAAGCTGAAGGGCAATCGGTGACGCTTGACTGAGCGCGTATATTCCAATCGGAACACCAAGGCACCCTGGAATTACGAATGGAAGAATCTTGCGCCAATTTAGTGTGGGACGCTGGGTTGAGAGCCCGACTGCTTGAGCGCTCAGAGCGGCGATCACAATCAGCGGCGGCACCATGTGCGGCGGTAACGCGCTGAACCAGAAACCGGCAACAACCAGTCCGGTACCAAACCCTGCAAATCCGGTCGTGAAACCTGCGATTAGTGCACCGCTGATAACGATGACAAGATTGACCGTGTCCAATCCAAGAAAGAGCTCATTCAATGATCAAGACTCAGCCACCGGTTTAATGACTGAGTACAGAATCATCACGTCATCTGAGTATGACGTTGAACGACACAGAGATTCGCTATGCTTAACCATGCGCCGCAGCGGCCTCAGCTTTCAACCAGGAGATCATGCTGCGGTACGGGCTCGACCCGTAACTGATTCGCGCCGCTCCCAGTTCGGCGAATTTTTTCTGATTAGGGGTGTGCGGCAATACGATCATGTTGACCGGCAGTGAGACCGCTTTACACAAGGTTTCTATCTGCTTCTCATTCACCATGCCGGGTGCAAAAAAGCCATCCGCGCCCGCTTGTTCAAACGCCTTGGCGCGTTCGATCGCATCATTAACCATCGCATCAGTATGCTCATCGGGTTTGGTTTTTAAAAAAATGTCGGTGCGTGCGTTTAAAAACCCATTGATGCCGTTCTCGTCAGCCGCTGCGCGCGCCGCTTGAATGCGTTTGGCTTGATCCTCAATCGCGTACAGCCCAGAACCGCCGATGATTTGATCTTCAAAATTAAATCCAATGACACCGATCTGCATGGCGCGTCGAACACTGTCTGCGACCGCTTCGGGTGACTCCCCGTAACCGGCCTCCAGATCCATTGTGAGTGGTAGATCGATCGTCTTGAGAATACGGCGGGCGACAATCAGAGCATCGTCGAGTGGAAACTGCTCGCCGTCGGGAAAACCGTTGGCCATGGCCACCGGAGCGCTGCCGGTTGCAATGGCTTTGGCACCCGAACTGGCCACAGCCTTTGCGCTACCGGCATCCCAGACATTAAACAGAACAATCGGATTTCCCGACTGATGAAGTTGTTTAAACGTACGTGCTTGATCCGCCTGACTGTTCATTGTGTTGATCCTCAACGCTGACTTGATTCGGTTTATCAATATTTTGCTAGCTTAACTGGACCTGCACGACCATTGTAAGCGATACTGAACCGACGACATCAGTGGAATTAAAGGCCCATGGACAGACGTCGATTTACCAAAATGTGCAGCGGGCTGTTAACAGGTGCAGCTTCCCTACACGCCCGTGCATCCACGCAATCCCCCTACCGACAATCAGCACTGCAGTTTGATGATGGCACCGCTGTCACGCTCGATGCGCTGCACCCCGGGGAGGCGTGGATCTTCAGCTACCCCTACAAAACCACACCGTGTTTTCTGATCCGGCTTAACAGCAGCGCTCCCCAACGCGGCTCCTGGCCAGGGGGGGTGGGGCCTGATCAATCCGTGGTGGCGTTCTCAGCCATTTGCAGCCACAAGATGTCCCACCCGGCTAAACCCATCACGCATATCTCCTACCGGGATGAGCCGGTAAGCTGGTACAGCAAGAGTGGTGAAAGACAGACTCGTGCCGGTATGATCAGCTGCTGCTCTGAGCGCAGCGTCTACGACCCGAGCGATGGCGCAACGGTGCTCAACGGTCCCGCTCCCGTGCCCTTGGCTGCGATCTCACTGGCAGCCGACGGTACCGGTGCACTGAGCGCCACGGGTAGCCACGGCCCGGATCAGTACGATCGGTTTCTCGAAGCGTTCGGCTTTCGTCTGGCTCTGGAATACGGTATCAGCGGCGCTAAAACGCTCGTGGATGAACAAACGGTTGCCATCAAAGCGAGCGACTTCTCAGCTCATCAAGTGCTCTGTTAGCCAGCCGTGAACCGGTTAACCTATCGAAACTTCAATCCTAGCTTCAACCGAACGATCAGTCGAACCAAATTTTCCTCATAATTGACGGTACAGCGACATCGATTTATCGTCGGCGTTCAATCGTTTGAATGATCCGAACCTTCCAATAACGCGAGCACAGCTTTTCGCTGTTCTTTTTGCACCTGAATAACTTGGGTATCAGCAACAGCCTGCCGCGCAATATCAAGTGCGCTGAGCTCACTGCGATTTTTCGTACTGGGTAGGGCGCCCGCCTGTAACAGCTGTTGCACGATGTGTATGTTTTCAGCCGATACCGCGTAGTGAAGTGCTGTGTTGTTAAGTTCATCCTGCCAATGCACATCAATATCCTCCTCCCCTAGCAACAACTTCACAGCCTCTGCGTGGCCGTTATCAGAGGCTCTCATCAATGGCGAAAAGCCGTAGACATCGGGTGTGTTGGCGTTTGCACCGTTGTGCAATAACCACGCAAGAGTTTCATCCAATCCTTTGGCCGCCGCGATCATTGCACTGGTCCAACCGTTGGAGCCTATGGCGTTGATATCGGCACCCAGTGTCAACAACCAGGAGGCCAGCGGCTGCTGATCGCCCAACACGGCAAACATAAACGCTGTGCCATCGGTAATTGTCTTGTCTTTTATGTCAACCCCTAGCGCCACCAGCCGGCGTGCCAACGCCTCATCACCGACTTTACTGGCCACCATCAAGGCGTTCTTACCGTTACTGGCTGCCAGCTCCCAAAACGGATCTTGAGGGTTTGGTGCGTCCGTCGATGCAGCGATGGCATCGGTCAGGATCGACTGCAGAGCGCGGGTGTTGTCACTGCTGATGGCACTGACCCAACGCGCCCGAACATCGGCGCTGGTATCCGATGCTGCGGAAAATTGCGGCATTGATCCGATCAGCAATGCGATGATCAGGCATATACCTATGCGTTGGCCCATGAATCGGCCGAGGCGTAGACCCTCGTCTGAACACATCAACCCGACTCGACACTGCATCGCGCGTGCGCTCATGCGAGCAAAACCCGACACCCAACCCTCAATCACGCAGTCATACCGCGCGTACGCAACACATCAGCAAAAGCGGTATCCGGATCGTAGTGTCCTGTCATACGAATCATTGCATCGCGTCGTACCGCTTCGTCCAATAAACCGCGCAGCCCTATGCGTAACGCATCGTTCAGTGGCACGCGTTGTTGCGACAAAACTTCGCAAAACGCGTTACCCATAAACAGTGGCAATTCGGACTGCTGTGTGAGCAGTTTCAGCACATCAAAATGATGGCTGCTGTGGCCGGTGATAAACAACAAGGTGCCGTTCTGCGCTTCGGGTGGGGTCGCAATCTCGACACCCAGTTCGATGACGGTGGCTTTCTCATGCTCGTGTAAATCCGCATCAAAGGCCACGGTAAATGGCCCTTTACCGATCAGTTGCCCATCGTGAAGACAGGCCGCATTCTCGGGCAGCACAAAAAACAGCGCGGCTTGCCACTCGCCGTGATCGATCTGCACAGGAGTACAGGTCACCGTGATGTTGGCGTGGTGCAAAGCCACCATCACATCATCTGGAAATCGTTGCACAGGTGTCGACACAGAACGGTTAAACAGTTTCTCGCCAAAGTGGTGGCGCGGGTAGCTCTACGTTACCACCCAAACGCACTGAATTGGAGACCAAAACCAACCACGGCCGCCAAGGCGACCGTGGTTGAGTACTGCCTAGCTAAAGGCCAATCT
>CALFBL010000094.1 GCA_937951695.1 uncultured Granulosicoccaceae bacterium
TGTACACCACCATGAACGCGTGTCGGGCCTATGTGTACGCGGTCGCATCGGCGTGTGATCGTGGCGTCACCACGCGCAAGGATTCAGCCGGTTGCATTTTGTACGCGGCTGAAAAAGCGACGCAAGTGGCGCTCGAGTCCATCCAATGCTTGGGTGGCAATGGCTACACCCACGAATACCCCACTGGGCGCTTGTTGCGCGACGCCAAACTCTACGAGATTGGCGCTGGCACCAGTGAAATTCGGCGCATGCTCATTGGGCGCGAACTGTTCAATGAAACGGCTTAAGCGATGACCAGGCTCGTATCCACGGCGTCTCCATCGGACGACAACGCAGCGTATATGCACGCACAATTACAAGCGGTGCAAGACGAAGCCAATCGAATTCGCCAAGGCGGATCCCAACGGTCTAAAGAGCGCCACATAAAACGCGGCAAACTGCTGCCGCGAGATCGAGTCAACGGGTTGCTGGATTCTAACAGCGCGTTTCTCGAGATCGGACTGTTCGCCGCCAAAGATTGTTACGACACCGATGTCCCAGCCGCCGGCGTGATTGCAGGCATCGGCACCGTCCAAGGCAGGCAATGCATGATCGTTTGCAACGACGCTACGGTTGCCGGTGGTTCCTATTTTCCATTAACCGTCAGTAAACACCTGCGCGCGCAAGAGATGGCGGAAGAGAATCACTTAACGTGTGTGTACCTGGTGGACAGTGGCGGGGCGAACCTGCCGCAACAAGATGAAGTGTTTCCTGGTAAAGAACACTTTGGCCGGATCTTTTACAACCAGGCACGCATGAGCGCAAAAGGCATCACGCAAATCGCGGTGGTAATGGGTTCCTGCACCGCTGGCGGTGCTTATGTACCCGCCATGTGCGATCAAACCATTATCGTCAAAGCGCAAGGCAGCATTTTCTTGGCCGGCCCCCCGCTGGTGAAAGAAGCCACGGGGGAAGTCGTCGACGCAGAGACGCTCGGTGGTGGGGACACGCACACGCGATTGTCAGGTGTTGCCGATTATCTGGCCGACGATGATGATCATGCGCTTGCGTTGGCGCGACAGATCATTTGCCAGTTACCGCCCCCCCGTGTACTGACTAAAGATCACCCATCGTGTCCGCCGGCGTTCGAATCTGAGGATATCATGGGGCTGGTGCCTGCCGACACCAAGCAGCCCTACGACGTTCGCGACATCATTGCAAGGATTGTTGATGATTCGGACTTCAGTGAATTTAAAGAGCGTTACGGGGCAACACTCGTGTGCGGATTTGCCGCCATCGAGGGTCGCCGCGTGGGTATTCTTGGCAACAACGGGGTGCTGTTTTCAGAAAGTGCTAGCAAAGGCGCGCATTTCATCCAACTTTGCTGCCAACGCAAAATACCCCTGGTGTTCTTGCAGAACATCACAGGCTTTATGGTGGGTTCAAAATACGAAGCGCAAGGCATTGCCAAAGATGGTGCTAAACTCGTAAATGCGGTGTCTACCGCTGCTGTGCCCAAAGTCACCGTCATTATTGGTGGGTCCTACGGCGCGGGGAACTACGGTATGTGCGGACGAGCGTTTGGCCCGCGTTTTGTCTGGATGTGGCCCAACGCAAGAATTTCAGTGATGGGGGGGCCTCAGGCCGCCGGTGTAATGGCCACCGTAAAGCGCGCCGCCTTGGAAGCGCGCGGCGAGGAATGGTCTGAGCAAGAGGAGGCGGACTTCAAGCAGCCAATCCTCGATCAGTTTGAAAAACAATCTCATCCCTTTTATGCCTCTGCCCGTCTGTGGGACGATGGCATTATTGATCCTCGCAAAACGCGAGAGGTGCTCGCCTTATCGCTTCAGGCTTGCTTGAACGCCCCGATTGACGACACAAGCTTCGGCTTGTTCCGGATGTGATGCGTGATTGCTAAATTATTAATCGCCAATCGCGGCGAAATCGCCTGCCGCATCATCAAGACGGCAACCGCTATGGGCATCGACACTGTAGCCGTCTATTCAGACGTTGATAAACATGCACGTCACGTAAAGCTGGCAACCGCTGCGGTACGCATTGGCCCAGCCCCTGCAACGCAAAGTTATCTGCGGATCGACAAGCTGATACAAGCGGCTCTTCAAACCGGCGCTGACGCCATTCACCCAGGTTACGGATTTCTGTCTGAAAATCCAGACTTTGTCGATGCAGCAAACAACGCCGGGCTAATCTTTGTCGGTCCGAGCGCTGATGCTATTCGCGCCATGGGGCTCAAAGACGCTGCGAAACAACGCATGGCCGATGCCGGGGTCCCTGTAGTGCCGGGTTATCACGGCACGGATCAGGACGCGAAATCGTTAAAAACGCATGCAGACAAGGTCGGCTACCCTTTACTGATCAAGGCCCGATCGGGCGGGGGTGGCAAAGGCATGCGGTTTGTCACGGCTGGCGATGAATTCAACGACCACCTTGCCAGTGCTGTGCGCGAAGCCGAAAACGCATTTGGCGACCCGGTCGTGTTGTTGGAACGGTATATCCCATCCCCAAGACACATCGAAGTGCAAGTGTTTGGGGATTCACACGGCAACGTGGTGCATATGTTTGAGCGCGACTGTACGCTGCAGCGGCGACATCAGAAGGTCATCGAAGAAGCACCCGCACCCGGAATGAGCGATGAGGTTCGCACGGCAATGACCGATGCCGCCATAACCGCTGCGAAAGCAATTGATTACACCAGTGCCGGAACCATCGAATTCATTGTGGATGGCAGTGCCGGTTTAAGGTCTGACTGTTTTTGGTTTATGGAAATGAACACCCGATTGCAGGTGGAGCATCCCGTCACTGAAAATATCACCGGCATTGATCTTGTCGAGTGGCAGATACGGGTTGCGGCCGGGGAGCCTTTACCGTTGCAACAAGCGGAAATTAAATTGCACGGACACAGCTTAGAGACGCGTTTGTACGCAGAAGATCCCGCGGCTGATTTTCTGCCCGTCGCTGGGACACTACATCACGTGGATTTTCCGAAAAATGTGCGCGTGGATACGGGCGTGGAATCTGGCGACGAAATTACACCCTTTTATGACCCGTTGATTGCGAAAATCATCACTTTCGCCAAAGATAGGCGCGCTGCTATACAGGCCATGAGTTCAGCGTTATCCAACACCCACATCGCCGGTACCACAACAAATTTAGGCTTTTTAAGCGCGTTGGTTGTTCACGAAGAATTTGAGTCCGCGAAGATGGATACCGGATTGATCGAACGTCATTCGGACGCGTTGCTACCGCGCGTGACCGATACACCGGTTGATCGATTGTTAGCGTGTGTCGTGCTGGCAGGGCTTTACAACTGGAACGATAAAACCGGTTGGAGGCTCTGGGGGGAAGCCTCGGTTCGGGTGAAACTTTGCGTGAGTCAGGGCCCGAGTCAGAGTCAGAGTCAAGGGTATGGTGAGCGCGAGAGCTGCAACCCGAGCAACTGCGTTCATCGAATAAGCTTCGCACCGAACGGTACCGTGAGATTACTTTTAGGCGAACACGACGACACGAGGGCGCAAGAAACCTCGGCTCAAACCGGCGATGTCATGGATGCGAATGTCGAGACCGGTGCCAGTGCAAGTTGCGCCAGCAATGGAAGAGCCGATGCTAGCCTGACTCTTCAATCAATCAACGACCATGAGATCACATTCACTGTAGACGGTGAGCGCCGTCGCGTTCGTTATGCCAAATGGGCGCATCCAGTGACCGGTGATCGACATTTATCTTTAAAAACTGCACAGCAAACGCACACCTATCATGTAAGAAATCCGCTCGTCGCAGACCAGCGTGCACAATCGTCGACAAATACTGTCACCGCGCCTATGACGGGCGTTATACGGCTTGTGCACCCAGTTGCAGGTACTAAGGTCAAGGCGGGGGCCGCTTTGTTGGTGCTCGAGGCGATGAAGATGGAG
>CALFBL010000095.1 GCA_937951695.1 uncultured Granulosicoccaceae bacterium
TTGTAAAACTTTGGAGAACGATTACCGTTTTCTCTCACTCACGACCTGATAGGGTGCATGAGCGGGAAGGAACGTTACGCTATTGTTTCTGTCCGAAGCATGAACCTAACGCCGCTCGATAAACGCAATACTACACAGCGATGGACAACTCCAGCACATCTCACAGGTCCGCGTACCCATCCGAACATCCTACGCCCGCTGGGCAAACTGGGCAAGATGCATGAGCGTGCCCAAGACACAAAAACCGCGGCGGCGTTGGCGCAAGATTTTCTTGCGCGCTACGAGCATCATCGTGATGCTGTTCCTTTTGCCGGTTGGGTGCCAATACGCCAAACAGTTGCGATCTGACCAGAGCCGATGGTGGGACTTGCGCCGCGACAGCAGTGAACAAGCCCCGGCGCCAGACTATGGCGTGGCGGTAATCCAAGTCTATGCCGCACGGGCAGCTCGCTGGCGGGGAAATCTGGGCGTGCATACTTGGGTGGCCTACAAACGATCGAATGAAGACGTCTACAGCCGTGTCGAGGTCATTGGCTATTACGCCTACCGTGGCAACAATTCTGTTCGAGTGCGACGCGGCAACCCGGATGGCTACTGGTTCGGTAATCGTCCCACCCTGCTACGAGAGATCACCGGTGGCGAAGAGCTCGATGAGTTGATTGATCGCGTGGAGGCCTCAGCGGCCAGCTATCCCTACGCCAAAACCTATCGCGTCTGGCCCGGTCCGAACAGCAACACTTTCACCGCATGGATCGCCCGCGACCTACCCGAGCTGAACCTGGAACTACCGCCCACCGCAGTCGGAAAAGACTACTTGCCCAATGGTGCGATTGCCGCTTTAACGCCCAGTGGTTCTGGGGCTCAATTGTCACTCGGCGGTTATGCAGGGCTGCTTGTGGGTGCTGAAGAAGGAATCGAGGTGAATCTGCTGGGCGCTACGGTTGGGCTCGATTTTTGGCCGTTGGCGATAAAGTTGCCCGCGCTCGGTCGATTCGGATTTAACGACGTGCGTCGTTACAAGCAGTGATGAGCCAGTGAGATGGCAACGCCGGGAAACCTGCCATCACGTCAGAAATAGTCGACGTGTCATCGTTAACTCCACGCCTTATATCGACTATTGGTCATTTTTTGACCGATAGTCATTTTTAGACAATTCGTCAAATAATGGCGGCCTGTGTAAACTCGACGTTGAGCACTTCAGTGAGCCTTCCTAGCGTATGAGCAACTTATCTCGCAAACAGCGCGAAATCGCCGAGAGGCACAACCGGTTTCTAACGATTGGACGTTCGTTGCTCGAAGAGGCAGGCTTTCAACACCTCAGCATGGACCGAGTGGCCGAACTGGCAGAGTATTCCAAAGGTACGATCTATCAGCATTTCAACTGCAAGGAAGAGCTGCTGGGGCAACTGTGCGTCCACAGCACGCAGCGCCTGCAAGCCCTGACCCAACGGGCGTTCGAGCACTCGGGCCCATACCGTGAACGGGTATTGGCCTTCGTCATTGCCCACGATGTGTACCGGACTGACCGTGTCGAAGACATGCGCTTGATGCGCTATTTCCTCACCGATCCGGTTCTGGAAAAGCTCAGCCCCAAAACACTGGAACGCTATCGTAGCTTGCAACGCGATATGATCAACTCACTGAAACGGTTGGTTGACGATGCCATCGAGGCGGGGGATTTACCCGCTCCTAGATCAACTTCGGCGGATATCGTGGTCGCTGTATGGTCGCTGATCCACGGAGCCGAAGCCCTGCGCAGCCGCGCATTGCCGCCTGCAGAGCTA
This sequence comes from uncultured Granulosicoccaceae bacterium, assembly GCA_937951695.1. GTDB lineage: Bacteria > Pseudomonadota > Gammaproteobacteria > Granulosicoccales > Granulosicoccaceae > Granulosicoccus. The sequence goes on from CALFBL010000095.1 coordinate 1,785, forward strand.
GGCGCTTGTCGTACCGGTGTTGCAGTGGTAGAGATGGTAGAGCGCTTGCTCGATGGCTTGAAATGGGTGTCACCTACAGCGAACAACACGGTGTCTCACGAGAGCACGACTCAGCGGGTCGAACGACTCAAAAACGCGCTATTCACACATAAATTGCCGGCAGCCCAATAGGCATCGCAGTAAGCCGAACCGCTGTGTGAAGCAAGCCCTTAGTTTGGTTCATTTTGGCGCCTCGTAGCACTCGGCAGTCTCTGCAATCTGTTTTTGCAAGGTTAATATTTCCTTATGCATCGCCATCAACTGGTTGTTAACATCGGTGAAATAGCTTTGCATGAACACGTGAACCGCATTGATTACCGCCTCTTGCGTGGCTACATCTAACGGCGCCAGCGCATCAAGTTCAACGCTTTCCTGACTCGGCCATGGCGCACCAGGAAACCGCTTGCAGGTCATTTGCGCCATGCTGGCCCAACGTTCGGCCACTTGCTTGTCCGGGTGTTGGCCAATAACCTCGGTCACCCAGTTTTGTAGCTCAAGGGCTTGATGGTTTTGTTTACGAGGGAAATCGACAATGTCTGCCATTTGCTTACCTAACTTTCATTGTCGAAAATCCGTCGACAAAAAAACGGCCAGAACTCCGACGAGCCCGCAGATTATGAGCAGCGACTCGTCACCCGCCATTATGGCCAAAGAATTGACACCTCCCCTAGACTGGGTAACATTTTTCGCATTCACCGACATTCTGTGACCGGATTTGAGCACAGTTGCTGAGTTGTTAACACGAGGCAAAAGCCGAATACGTTAAATTCCTGTCACTGCAACACGAATAATCATCCATTTATGCAATCTTCCCCCCTCTGCTCCATCAAACCTGCCAAGACCATTGCTAGCTTTTTGTTCGCCGCAGCACTGAGTGCGTGTGGTGGATCAAGCAGCGGCTCAAGCGACGCGAGGGACCCATCGTCCGACACCAATTCGCCAACCGATTTCATGCCAGAAGCTACAACGCCCGATAGCGGCACGAACGGTATCGATGACGATGTTGCGGGCGATGGCGATGGCGATGGCGATGGCAACAGCAATAGCAATAGCAATAGCAATAGCAATAGCAATAGCAATAGCAATAGCAACACTATTGTCGAGACTTTCCTCAACGCAGACAGCCTCCTTCCCGCTTTGTCGTCAACGCCGCTGTCGGATCCGCCAGGTTCGGACGACGAACCCAGCATCGTTGACAGCCCAGTCTCTGCCATCACTGAATTTTTCTTGGTGCAAGACCCAGCGCGCAGAATCGAACCCGAATCCTCGCTGGCGCTCACCGACGCGGATTTCGATGCCGGCACACCAGACGCTGTAGTTATCGCGCCGCCTGGTTTTGACACCAGCCTTAATTCAGCCCCCTATTTCGATGCACTGACCAATCAGGAAGTGTTTGCCGGTGAAACCCTGGAAGTGTTGTATCGCCCGTTGGATGACGATGGCGGTCTGCCGGGTATGTTTCCCAATGAATTGCCCGAAGGCGGTTCATTTAACGATAACTTCAACGGCACAAAGTCTTTGCGCTGGACCCCGCTGCAAGGCGACATCGGCATCACCGCCTTTACTGTCACAGCCGTGGACCGTGAAGAGCCGAACTACCGTAGCTCACAGACCATCCTAATCAAAGTCAGTGAACCAGATGATCCGTCCAGCATTCCCAACTTCGCCCCAGTGGTGAATTTCTTTCGCGATCGAACCGTGCGGGTCGGTGACCCGGTGGTAATGGAGCTTAAAGGATCGGATCGAAACAGCACCTACCCCAGCATGGAAATTCTTAACCCCCCACCAGGGGCAACGGTCACACCACACTACATTTTCGATGAAATTTCTGTGTTACGTTTTACGCCAAAAAAAGCCGGTGTCATCAACATTGATGTGATCGCTAGAGACGCGGACGACCCAAGTTTAACCGGTACTCGCACCGTCACAGTCATTGCCAAAGAACGCAGTGACTTCCAGATAGCGGGACAACGGCTGAGAGCGTTGGCTGGGGAGCGAAACTTCCAGATTGGCTTCGCCGCACTTCAGGAATTCTACCTGAAGCCCGATGGCGCAATTTACTCGGAACTTGCAGGACTTGAATTTAACATTGTCAGCGCCGAGAATTCGATGAAGTGGGATTACATCAACCCAGAGCCTGGGACCTATCGCTGGGCTGATGCGGATAACCTCGTTGCCTTCGCCAAACGCTACAACCAGGTCGTCCACGGTCACCCAATGATCTGGTACCACCAACTCCCCATCTGGATTCGCGAAGCACCGCAAGACACGCTTGAAATCCACATGCGCGAGTTCATTGATCGTTTGGCCAAACGTTACGGCGATGACGTGGCCATTTGGGATGTGGTGAACGAACCAATAGCCGATGAAGGTGGCTTTCGTGATTCAGTATGGTTTAACGCGATGGGTGAAGATTACATCCACATCGCGTTCCGTCAAGCGCGCATGAGTGACCCCGACAGCATACTGCTGCTTAACGAGTATGACATCGCTTGGGATACCCCAAAAAGTGCCACGCTGTTTCCACTACTGGAATCGCTGCAACAAAAAGGCACGCCCATCGATGGCGTCGGCTTTCAGCTGCACATTAGCGCAACCTTCGATAAATTCGATGAAGTCGAAGCGAATTTTCAACGCGTCGCCGACATGGGTCTCGACATCTACGTCACAGAACTCGATGTCGCCATTTGGGACAGCAGTGTTAGTGAACAGGATCAAACCGATGTGTACGAGCGCATCCTCGACATTTGCTTGAACCAGCCTCGTTGTAAAGCGCTGCAAACGTGGGGCTTCACCGATCAGTACTCATGGCGTCGCCATCAAAACCCGCTCATCTTCGACGCCGAGTACCAGACCAAACCCGCTTACCGGGCATTGCAGAGACGTCTGGCGCAGTAATGGGCAAGGCCTTGCACGTCAAACACTAGCGCGGCGTGCGCGCGCCTCTCTGCCAAGACGTACAAATAAGAAAATCCCTAACAATACGAATCCGATAAACCACAGCAGTGACCATTCTCCGATACTCAACGTCAGAAATCGCCAGTGCACTTCAGCACAATTTCCATCCCCTTTGAACAACAAGGCAACTGTGCTCAAGAACGGCTCGTTCTCTAGCCAGTACTGCAACCCCAGGCCGCACTCAGGCACTTGATCGGGGGGCAGATGCTGCAGCCATACTTGCCGACCCGCCGTCGAAATTCCGCCCACAGCGGCTAACGACAACAACATCGCCATCACTTGCTGCAAACGGACAAACCGCTTGCCTACCACGGCAATCAGCGCCATCGCTGCAATAAGCATGTAGAACATGCGCTGCGTGATGCATAACGGGCACGGGTCAAGGTATTCCACGTATTGCAGGTAATAGCCATAACCCAACAGACCCGCCACCGCCAAAATCGCTAGCAGCCATGCCCAGATCGCTGAAAAAGATGATCGTGAAGTGCTCATAAACTCTTAAATCCTGAAATCAAAGAACGCCCGGTGCTAACCGACGCGTTGGCTAAAGACTAGCGCATGGGGTGAATATTACCTCGTATGAGCGGTAGCAATCCGGTCCCTATCGGCTCTCCAAGGCATCAAACTTTCTGCCATCGAACTGACCATTACGGTCTTGCAATCACGAGGAAAAAACACCATGCCAGCACGGAACCATCCCTTATCCCCCCTCGCCGTCGCTATGAGCGCGGCCCTA
>CALFBL010000096.1 GCA_937951695.1 uncultured Granulosicoccaceae bacterium
GTAGTCATAGTCTTGGTAGAACCCACGACGAATCTGCGCGCCCACATCCTGTAACTGGGAATTTATCGGACGATCACTTTCCAGAACTTCTTTCTTGAATATCGCTTTGCCATCCACCAGATCATATTGCTGACCCTCGACGCCAAAGTTCGCCAGCCGCCGACCGGCATCAGAGAACCAGAAATCCATGTACTTGATGGTTTCTATGGGATTTTCGTTGGTGACGCTGATCGCCCAGCCCTCAGGCTTGACTGGAATGCGGCGATGCTCTTCCATACGCACACCTGAAATCGATGCTGGTGGAATAAACGCCTCAAACTTAAAACCGTCAACCTTTCCGGCGAGGGAATCGTTGTAGCCTGCCGTGGACGCAAACCAATCATGAGTGAACCCGCCTAGATTTTCTGAGAGCAAAAACTCCCGTGCGCGACTGCCCCGAGTAAACACCTCCGGATCGATCAAGCCTTCCCGATACCATTTTGCGATGTGCTTGATACCTTCGCGATAACCTTCACCCGCATACCCGTGTTTGATTTTGCCGTCGTCCACGTGAAAGTCATGGTAGGTATCTGACCCTGATGAACGTCCGTCCCACAGAGTGACCAGGCGCAGAACCTCTTCCCAGTTACGGAAAAAAGCTGGCACTTCATCTTTCCGGCCGTTGCCATTAGGATCGTCATTGCGAAAGGCTGTGAGAACCTCGTACAGCTCGTTGACATCGTTGGGCGCATTAAGCCCAAGCGTCTCTAACCAGTCGGTTCGGATAAAGTAGGCCCGACCGTACTTACCGTCGGTAAGGTAAGGTACAAAGTACATGTTTCCATCGCCTGCGAGGATGGAGCTGAATATCTCTGGCTTCTCTTTCATCAACGCGGAAATGTTCGGGGCGTGCTCTGCGATGAGATCCTGCAGTGGAATAAACGCCCCTTCGGGGCCGTAGCGGTTCACGTTGGACTTAATAAATTTACCACCAACGATATCGGGTAGATCCCCTGCCGCCAGCATCAAGTTGAACGCTTCCTGACTATCCGGCGTGTTGCCCACCGTAACGTTGTTCAGACTGATCCCGGTTAAACGAGCCGCTTCCAGCTCCACGGGCCAATTATTATCGTACGTAAATTTCTTGTCGTGCATATGCACGTCCAGAGTCAGTGGTTTTTCGACGACTCGGTATTCTGAATCGTTCTGGGCTAGCGCCCATCCACCTGATACGGCCAAAGCCGCAGCTACTGCTATCGATATTTTTTGCATAATTTCCTCCACCATGCGTTTTGACTACTCTTTGACACCACCTAAGAGGATGCCCTTATTAAAGTACTTCTGAAGAAATGGGTACAAAATCAACACCGGTATAATCGAGCACACAATAATAGCTGCGCTCACCGTTTCAAACGAATACGCGGACGTTAAGGTTGAACTGACAAATTCTTCATCGTCAGTCAGTTCAACGATTACCTGCCGCAGATACACCTGTAAAGGAATCTTGTTCTCATCTTGCAACAAAACCATTGCCCAGAAGAACCCATTCCAGCGGGACACAACGCAGAACAAGGCGATTGTGACAATGGCTGGCTTCGATAAAGGGATATACACTTTTCGAAGAATCTGAAACTCATTGGCGCCATCCATGCGAGCCGCCTCCTCAAAAGAGCTGGGCAATGACTCAAAGAAATTGCGCAACAGAATTATGTTAAACGCATTCACCGCAAACCCAATAATGATACCGAAGTAGCTGTCAAGCAGCCCTAGGTCACGAATGTTCAGAAAGAACGGGATCATGCCTGCGTTAAACCACATGGTGAACGCCACCACAAAATTCCAGAACCTTCGACCTATTAGCTGGGGGCGCGACAACGCATACGCACCTGGGATAATGATGAGCAAGCTCGTGATCGTGCCACCAATGGTGTAGATAAACGTGTTCCGGTATGAGATCCAGAACATCTCATCACTCAACACACGTTTGAAAGCGGCCACCGTAAACTCCACCGGCGTCAGCACCACCTGCCCGGCACTGGCAGAAAACCCGGAGCTTAACGATAACGAGACAATATAGATAAACGGATAGAGCGTCGATAGAGTAAACAGACCCACCAGGATCATATTTACGATGACGAACACTTTGTCACCGCGACTGTAGAGATTCATGTTAGTCATTGGCCGCTACCACAATGACGTCTTCGAGTAGCGTCGCGCGATCATGTTGGCACTGATCACCAGTATGAAAGCCACCACCGCGTTGAACAATCCCGCCGCACCGGCTAAATCATACTGCCCGCTTTGCAGGCCCTGACGATAAATATAGGTATTGATGATGTCCGATGTCTGATAGGTGGCCGGTTGATACAGCAAGATAACCAATTCAAACCCGACTTCAAGCAAATTCCCAATACGGATGATTAACATGATGATGATGGTAGGTAGTATCGATGGCAGCGTAATCTTCCACATCATCTGCCAACGTGATGCACCATCGACCACTGCCGACTCATAAAGCGATGGACTAACGCCAGCGATCGCCGCAAGAAACACGATGGATGAAAATCCGGCCTCCTGCCAGATGCTGGAGCCAATGAAAATCGGCCTAAACCACTCGGGTTTGGTAAGAAAGTAGATGGGATCAATTCCCAGCTTCATCAATAATACGTTAACGACACCGGAGGACGGTGAAAAGGCGGTAATAACAATACCAGCCATAATGACAGTCGAAATAAAATGTGGCAAATAGACGATGGTTTGCGTGGTGCGCTTGAACCACTGAATCAAAATTTCATTGAACATCAACGCCAACATGATCGGCACCGGAAAACCGATTAATAAACTGTAGGCGCTCAAAACAAACGTATTTTTGACCGCTCGCAAAAATTGATCACTACCCAGCAAGGTTTGAAAATGCTCAAAGCCAACCCAGGGGCTTGCCGTTATGCCACGCCACAGGCTGTAGTCTTTAAAGGCGATCTGCAACCCGTACATGGGCTTGTACAAAAACAGAATAAACCAGACGATGGTAGGCACCAGTAGCACGTAGATCTGCCACTCACGTTTAAAATGACGCCCGTACCACTGAAGGTTTTTTCTCTCTGATGCCATGGCTATTCAGCTCGCCTCGCCTGAAACACTGATGCGCAAGGCCTTACCGGTTTCACTGTCAAACGCGTGAACGTCTGACGCTTTAATGTAGAGCTTGGATACTGAATTCAGGTAGTCAATATCGCCGTGGGTTTCAACTTTAACAATGAACGGTGTATCACTGACTCGCGTGTGTAGTAACGCTTCCGAACCCAACGGCTCGACCAAATCCAGTTCACAGGTCAACTCGGTAAATTCAGCTGAATCGTTAGGCGCTAGATGCACATGTTCAGGCCGGATGCCAATCACAGCTGCAGCACCGTCTTTGATCGTCGTCACATCGGAATCTTTTACCGGTATGAGCACACCGTTTTCGGTCTCAAGAGTAGGCGTGGCGTTGTTCAACCTGAGAACACCTTGCAACTGATTCATCGGTGGAGAGCCAATAAAGCCCGCAACAAATAGGCTTGCCGGATGACGGAACAGGTCCATAGGCTTACCGATTTGTTCGATCTCACCGTCCTGCATCACCACAATACGATCGGCCAACGTCATGGCCTCTACCTGATCATGGGTGACGTAGATACTGGTGACTCCCAGACGTTTATGCAGCAACTTTATTTCCGCTCGCATCTGCAACCGCAGCTTCGCGTCGAGGTTGGATAAAGGCTCATCGAACAAAAACACTTTCGGATGCCTAACGATTGCCCGGCCCATCGCCACGCGTTGCCGTTGACCGCCTGAGAGCTCGGCAGGCTTTCGCTCAAGCAAATCTGTCAATTCCAGAATCCGCGCTACCTCAGTCACCTGCTTTTTAATCTCGTCTTTTCTAACCTTACGAATGTTCAGACCAAAGGCGATGTTGTCGGCGACTGACAGATGCGGGTACAAAGCATAATTCTGGAACACCATCGCTACATCGCGATCTTTAGGCGCGATGTGATTAACGCATCGTCCGTTAATGTCAAGCTCGCCAGCCGAGACTTCCTCAAGCCCTGCGACCATTCTTAAGGTGGTGGATTTTCCACAGCCTGACGGGCCGACCAAAACCAGGAACTCGCGCTCCTTGATCTCTAGGTTGAGATTGCGTACCACCTCAAGCTTGCCGAAGCGCTTGCTGATATTTGACAGCTTGATGTCAGCCATAGAGCGCCCTCCCGCAAGGCAAACCTACATGTTCTGGTAGCCACATACGACTCGTGAAGACCGTCCAAGTGGCGTACCATACTAGTATCCACTCTGGAATTCAACATACTTTAGTTCCAATTTTCAATCCTGTGGCGGCTCACAGAATCCACGCGAGCTTTACTACAGAAGCTGGTGTGATTACTCATAGACCCGTATGATCGGCATCGACCAGTCGAGAGATCCAGACACCGACGTGGATAGCTCCGGTCCTAGTGCATCTTTGATATTTAAGGAGAACTACACAGATGTCCACTCATCACGCGGCACTCGGGGTATTGCGCCGCACCTCAGCCGACCACGTATTCGATCAACTGCGTGCGGACATCGTCTCTCTGGCTCTTCCACCTGGAACCAAGCTGTCTGAATCGGAGATAGCGAAACAGAGCAAGGTATCGCGCCAACCCGTTCGCGAAGCTTTTATCCGTTTGACAAACATTGGCCTGATCACCGTGCGACCACAAAAAGCCACGCTGGTCCGTAAGATTTCAAATCAGCAAATACTCAACGCACGTTTTATCCGCACCGCTGTCGAGGTGGAGGTCGTGCGCAAAGCCTGCACAATTGATCAGCCCATTGACCTCGAATCGTTTGAAGCCAATCTTGACAAGCAAACCCAAGCGGCCACGGACAACAACACCGATGCGTTTCATGCGTTGGACTACGACTTCCACCGCCAAATTTGCATTGCTGCTGGTTCCGAATTTGCCTTTGAGACCATCGCCGACAATAAATCGCAGGTGGACCGCCTGTGCATGCTGTGCCTGGCGAGTAAGCAGGGCATGCTCGAGCTAATCGAGGATCACAAACAGATTTTCGCGATGCTCAAACAACGCGATGCGAACACCATGATCGCTTTGACCCGACAGCATCTATCCCGCCTCGACCGTACTCTGCAACAAGCAAAAAAGGAACACGAAAACTTTTTTGAGGACTGAATCGCGCTGCCCCCGATTCCGGCGGCATTTTGCCACTGGGCTGTACTAGGGGGAAAAACACCAACCCTAGCAGAGAGGAGATCGTCGATGTTGCGCGCGTCATGGGGTCTGAAGTCACTGGACTCTTGTCAAAGTTATTTTCTGAAAAAACCGATGACTTAATACTTCTTGAAAAAGCAATTGAAAGTGCTGAATTAACCCACTCCGGTCAAGCAGACTCCGAGTAATTCGCTGATTAGATACGCACCCTCTTAGAGTATTTTAATAGCTCACGCTTCCGTTAATTCCTCAATCCGGACAGCGAACTCATGCCTGAAACTTTCTAGTTCCGAGGTTCTGTATAAAGCGTAAAAGGTATCCATCAGGGTCCATTACCCAGAGTTGCGTCTCACCATGTTCAATTTCGTTCTCTCTGTGCCATTGGTCTCTGACTGGTATTCGCAAGGGATAATCATTCGTTTCCAGTGCAGTTGCTAGTTGTGATACATCCTGTGCGACTATGGAAAAATTTACGCCTTGACCCCTGGGATACTCCATCGAGCCAGTTCGTGAATGCTGGTTCTGATTGTCCTCGAGAAGCATGACGTGAGCATCTCCAAAGGTTAGATAGTGAAAGCGCTCTTCTGGTCGGCTGTACTTAATTTTGAAGCCCAATATTTCAACGTAAAAGTGTGAAGAACGATCAAGATTCTTAACGATAAGCTCAGGAAACAGCGCCGCAGATTCCATTCGATATTCCAATTTTTGTAGTTTGCGTAAGTCCGCTGTGGGCCGTTGTATTAAACAGTAATTCGTGAAAAGTTAACCAACCAAACTCAATCGCGATGGTCTACCACCCCACTGCCTAAATTCACAAACCGGGTGACTCGTGGGTCACTCGCAAAAGCTCACTTATCATCCGCTTCATTCAGTAACTCATCGTGCCTATCGAGATTTTGCTCTAGCATGTTGTAAAACTCACCCGCGTAATGCTCTAAAGCGCCAACTTTCTCTTTTTCAAACGTCGCCGCCTCATCAATTTGTGTGGCCACTGAGAACGCACAGAAGCGCGACGATGCAAACATGAAAGCAGCACTGATCATGCTCGGGTCATGCCCGGTGAGCTTATCGTTTGCTAGGTCGATAAACTGATCGGCCAACATAAGAAATTCGCGGTTACGCTCGTCTTCGGTTTTATTGTTTTCCATAGTCAGAATTATATCAGCTAGTTAACTGGTGCTCACGGTACCAAGCGAAGAGACCTGTGCCAACAATGATTAGGGAGCCAATCAATGTTACACCGTCGGGTACCTCTGAAAACACGAGATATCCAAAGACAATCGCCCAGAGTAAGCTGGTGTACCGAAATGGCGTCACCACCGCTACTTCCCCGACTCGCATAGCCAGAATAATAAACAGATACCCCACGACTAAAAACATGGCAGCAGCAAATATCGTCAAAAGTTGATACCTGCTGACCGGCTGCCATTGATCGAGTGCCGTGGTAGCGACCAAACCAAACACCGCAACTGAAATACCGGTTGCCACCATGACCCAGAAACTGTGTACATCGACGGGCATGGTTCGGGTGATGAGATCCCTCGCTGCCGCAAAAACCACCGACACCACCACTAACACGATGGCCGGTTGAAAACCAATAAAACCTGGGCGAATAATCACCAGCACGCCGATCAAACCAACCAGGATCGCAACCCAACGGCGCCAGCCAACCTTTTCACCCAGGAACAGGACCGCCCCAAGGGTAACCATCAGTGGTAAAGACTGCATTACCGCAGATACCTCTGCAAACGGAATTCGCACCAATGCGATCAAAAACGCGATAGTGGCCAGCACTTCCATCAGCGCCCGAGCCAATATCAGTGACCACCGCGATTTAGCTGGCACCACTGGTGTGCTTCGCCGAGCCTTCGTGATCAGCCACCAAATCAGCAAAAACCCGACAATAAAAGCACCACGTACCGCGATAATTTCAAAAATAGGCAACGATTTGCCTAGAAACTTTACAAAAAGATCGTTAACCGTAAAACCAAACATGGCGATAACCATGTACAAACAACCGAGTACATTAGGTGATAGTCTCGACCGCATCAGTAACCTCGGGAACTTTAAAGAAAACCAAGGAACAAATTGGCCATGAAAAGACCATCCGTTCACCAGAATCGTGTCGATGCGATCATACGCCCAATACGCACGATAACAATGATTCTTTCGCTCTTCGCATCGCTGACAACGATCGCTATTGCCCATGACAGCTCGCTACAGCCCAACCCTTCCAAGCAGTTAAAATCGGCTGAACGATTGGTATACAAAAAGCAATACAAGAAAGCCATAACGACGTTGAAAAAAGTCACCAAAGCACAACCGCGCAACGCCGATGCTTGGAATCTGTTGGGCTTTGCATCGCGAAACATTAATCAACTTGAGGCTGCGTCCCGGGCTTATGAAAACGCACTGAATGTAAACCCTGAGCATAAAGGTGCTTTGGAGTACCAAGGCCAATTGTTTATTTTCCTAAAAGATTTTGACGCCGCCAATGAAAACCTTAGAAAACTGGAAACCTTGTGCCCTGCTGGCTGTGAAGAACTGGACTACTTGCAGCAGGCTTTAGCAAAAACCTGAGCGCCACAATAAAAGCAGGCAGGGACGGCGCGAAGATGGCGCAGGTGATGGGCAATTGCGCACTTGATGGCGGTTCACGCGGTTATAAATTTTCCCATGCTCAGTCGATCCTCGGTTGCAAAGCCGATAGCGAGATAAAAGGCTTCCACCTCTGAATGGGTGGATCGGATCTGCAGGTTCACTTTCTCAGCCCCCAGACTTTTCAAGTGGGCCAGCGTGTGCTCTATTAACCTGGTACCAACTCCACCCCTTCGACTGCTTGGATGAACCGCTACGGCGTAGAGCCAGCCGCGGTGTCCATCGTATCCGGCCATACAAGCTCCGATAATGCTAGCGTTATCGGCAGCCACAAATATCAGATCGTCTACCTTGAGTTTTTCAGCAATGACCTTATTGGGTTCGTTGTGAGCTGGATCATCTGGAAATACGGTGCGCCATAGATCCACGAGCTGGGTGTGGTCAGTTGCGCTGTATTGGCGGTACTGCATTTGATTACCGTATTACTCCACCGTCACCGACTTAGCTAGGTTGCGCGGCTGATCCACGTCTGTTCCTTTGATGATGGCGACGTGATACGACAACAGTTGCAACGGGATCGTGTACACAATAGGCGCGACAATCGGATCACACGCAGGCACCTCAAGCACCTTCATGGTGTCATCACTGTTAAAGTTTGCCGCTTTATCAGCGAATACATACATCAAACTGCCCCGGGCACGAACCTCTTCTACATTCGACTTTAGTTTCTCAACCAATTCGTTATTTGGGGCAACCACTATCACCGGCATATCCGCATCAATCAGCGCCAGGGGACCGTGCTTGAGCTCACCGGCGGCGTAGGCTTCAGCGTGTATGTAGGAAATCTCTTTTAACTTCAGAGCACCTTCCATCGCAATGGGGTATTGATCGCCACGCCCCAAGAACAAACTGTGGTGCTTGTCGGCAAAGTCTTCAGCAAGATCCTGAATTGCTTCGTCCATACCCAGTACTTGTTCTATCTTTGCCGGCAATGCCTGCACTGCTGACGCGATCTGGCTGCCTTTCTCTTCCGACATGCCGCGGTGCTTACCGATAGCAGCAGCCAACAGTAACAACCCTGTCAGCTGTACGGTAAACGCCTTCGTAGAGGCCACACCAATTTCAGCGCCAGCTTTCATCAAGTACGCCATGTCCGACTCACGCACCAAGGATGAACCATCAACGTTGCAGATCGTCAGACTGGTCATATAGCCTTGTTCTTTAGCCAAACGCAAAGCGGCAAGCGTATCCGCGGTTTCACCGGACTGGGAGATAGTGACCAGCAAGCTATTTGGGCGAACTATAGATTCACGGTAACGGTATTCAGAAGCAATTTCGACATTGCAGGTGACCCCACCGAAAGACTCAAACCAATAGCGTGCTGTCATACCTGCGTGGTAGCTGGTACCGCAAGCAATGATCTGTACATGTTCAACCATTGGCAGCAACTCCACACCTTTTTCACCGAATGCCGAATCAGGCACCGTGGCACCTTCGAGTCGGCCAGAAACTGTACGCTGCACCGCTACCGGTTGCTCATAGATTTCTTTGAGCATGAAATGGCGGTAGTTACCTTTGTCGCTTGAATCCTGCGCTAGAGTGGATTCTTCGATCTTGCGCTCTACCTCGTTACCGTCGACATCGACTATGGTTACCTTGGTGCGGGTTACTTCAGCTACATCACCTTCTTCCAGATACGCGAAGCGACGTGTGACTGGCAACAACGCCAGCTGATCAGATGCGATGAAGTTCTCACCGACGCCAAAACCGATAACCAGTGGGCTACCCGAACGAGCAACGATCAATCGCTCCGGTTGTGTTCTATCCATGATCACGGTGCCATAAGCTCCTTCAAGACGGGCTGACAATTTCTGTACGGCCTGGAAAATGTTGTCCGATGTTTTCATCTCATGATCGATACCGTGAGCCATCACCTCTGTATCGGTGTCGGAGGTAAATATGTAACCCATCGCTTTTAGCTCGTCGCGAAGTTCGGTGTGGTTCTCGATGATGCCGTTGTGCACAACCGCGAACCGTTCACTTGAGACATGAGGGTGAGCGTTCGCCTCATTGGGCTCACCATGCGTTGCCCAGCGCGTATGGGCGATGCCGGTGCCGCCGGGCATGCCCGCTTTAGCCACCGCATCCACCAGCTCTTTGACTTTTCCCACACGACGAACTCGCTGGAGTTCTCCGTCTGCGTTGATGGCCGCAATGCCCGCCGAGTCATACCCTCGGTATTCCAAGCTTTGCAAACCCATCAAAAGGATGTCAGCAATATCACGTTGCGCTACTGCGCCTACAATTCCACACATGTGTCTTGGGTATCCGCTATGATTCTTTAACTGGTCGTTTCCAGCTATCAATAGTTGTTTGTTTTGCGCGCGTCACGGTCAACTGACCTTCCGGCGCTTCCTTGGAAATTGTACTTCCCGCACCAACCGTTGCATTCGCACCAATAACAACCGGTGCAACTAGAGCTGAGTTAGAGCCAATAAATGCGCCTGCACCAATCTCTGTCTTGTGTTTGTTTGCGCCATCGAAGTTGCACGTTATTGTGCCGGCGCCCACGTTGACATTTTCAGCCAGTTCCGCGTCCCCGACGTAGCTCAAGTGATTCACCTTACTGCCCTTGCCGATACGCGCTTTTTTCACTTCAACAAAATTGCCGATCTTCACGTTGTCATCAAACTCACAACCCGGTCGTAATCGGGCGTAGGGACCGATGTCGCCATTTTCACCGATCACAGAATCCTCGATCACACAGTTGGCCTTGATGGTGGTCCCATCGCCAATCGTGGCATTACAAAATGTGCAATTGGGACCAATACTGACATTATTGCCCACGTGGCAGTGGCCAATAAAGACGGCGTTGATGTCGATGTCGACATCCGTTCCGTGTGTCAAGACGCCGCGAATATCGACGCGTGATGGATCATGCAGCGTTACACCGCCTTCCATTAATGTCTGTGCCTGATTCCACTGATGCACGCGTTCAAGGGTGGCCAGTTGCACGCGACTGTTCACACCGTCTGTTTCCCAGGCGTCATCGGGATGAATGGCCTGTACAGACACCTTGTTTTCAACCGCGAGACTGATTAAGTCGGTCAAATAATATTCACCTTGGGCATTGTCGTTGCCGATTTGCTGCAACAAGCTAAGGAGCCATTTGCCCCGAATCGAGATAACACCGCAGTTGCCTTCTTTGATGGCCAACTGTTGCGGGCTGGCGTCCTTTTGTTCGACGATTCCGATGATGTCGCCGTCGGCGCTGTTACCTTGCCGGATGATGCGACCGTACCCTGTCGGGTCGTCCATCTGCAGCGTCAGCAAGCCAATGCAGGAATCGGTGACAACATCCAGTAATTTTTGATAGGTCGATGCCCGAGTCAATGGCACATCGCCGTAGGTCAACAACACGGTATCGTCGTCCTGAATCCCTTCCAGTCCTTGCATCACGGCATGGGCTGTACCCAACTGTTCGGTTTGCATCGCCCACTGAACATTCTGCTCTATGCTCTGTTTGACTTTTTCCGCACCGTGCCCGATCACCACTGTGATACCCGAGGCGTTCAGCGATAGCCCGGTGTCGATAACGTGCCCGAGCAATGGTTTGCCGGCCAAGGGATGCAACACCTTGGGCAGTTGGGATTTCATGCGAGTACCCTTACCCGCGGCGAGAATGATTAACCGGATTGCCATAGCTGTGGTCGGTATCCTTTGGCTGACTGATGACTTCATCACAATACATCGATTGCATGCAATAGCTTTACGAACGGTATTTATCGATTATCGGACAAGGTGACGTAGCAATTCAGTCACCAATTTCAACGAACCGCATGATTTAACACAGATAGACCCATTGGGCAGAGTGTCAAAATCTAGCCGGATCTCCGTTTAAACCCAAAAAGGCGGAACAAGTAACCTTGTTCCGCCCTTCATCGTGCTGACATCCTCGTCAAAATCAGAGATTGGCCATCAATTTTGACGAAGCTTCTTTATCAGATGCAACTGCGCCGAAGCTTGCGCCAAGCGTTCCTGAACTTCAGCAAAATTCACCTCACTCGGTGAACCCGCCAGCATGGCGATCGCTTCTTCCTTCGCTTTCAAGGCTGCGGCTTCATCGATCTCGTCGCCGCGCAACGCCGCATCCGCCAATATAGTGACGTGGTGTGGCTGTACTTCCAAAATCCCACCCGACACGTAAATATCGACACCTTCACCGTCCCCTGCCGCTTTCACCATAACTTCACCGGGCTTGATACCGGTGATGAACGGCGCGTGACCTGGGGCTATACCCACCTCACCCATCTGCGCTGAGACCGTCACCATCGTGGCTTCACCCGAGAAGATTTCCTTCTCGGCGCTCACGATGTCAACTTTGAGTGTGGACGCCATGGTTACGCGCTCTTCTTATGGTTTTCAAGCACTTCTTCGATCGTGCCTTGCATATAGAACGCTTGCTCTGGCAAGTGATCGTATTCACCGGCCACGATGCCGTTGAACGCATGGATAGTGTCTTTCAAAGAAACGTACTTACCTGGAGAACCAGTGAAGACCTCAGCCACGAAGAACGGCTGTGACAGATAGCGCTGTACTTTACGAGCACGCGATACCACCTGTTTGTCTTCTTCCGAGAGCTCATCCATGCCGAGAATCGCGATGATGTCACGCAGTTCCTTATAACGCTGAAGTGTGTTCTGCACGCCACGTGCGCAGTCGTAATGCTCTTGACCCACCACTTGTGGATCAAGCTGACGACTGGTGGAATCGAGTGGATCCACCGCGGGGTAGATACCCAATTCTGCGATATTACGTGACAGTACGACGGTCGCATCCAAATGAGCAAAAGTGGTTGCCGGAGACGGATCGGTCAAGTCATCCGCCGGTACGTAAACCGCTTGAATGGAGGTGATCGAACCAGTCTTGGTAGAGGTGATTCGCTCTTGCAGAGCACCCATCTCTTGCGCTAGTGTAGGCTGGTAGCCTACCGCTGATGGCATACGGCCGAGCAGTGCTGATACTTCTGTTCCAGCCAGAGTGTAACGGTAGATGTTGTCGATAAACATCAAAACGTCACGGCCTTCATCACGGAAAAATTCTGCCATGGTCAGGCCAGTTAGTGCAACCCGCAAACGGTTACCCGGAGGCTCATTCATCTGACCGTATACCAGTGCTACTTTGTCCAGTACGTTGGAATCTTTCATCTCGTGGTAGAAATCGTTTCCTTCGCGAGTCCGCTCACCCACGCCCGCAAATACCGAAAAGCCCGAGTGTTCTGCTGCGATGTTACGGATGAGTTCCATCATGTTGACGGTCTTACCGACACCCGCACCACCAAACAAACCCACTTTTCCGCCTTTTGCAAACGGGCAAAGTAAGTCGATGACCTTGATGCCGGTTTCCAGTAGTTCGGTAGAACCTGATTGCTCGGCGTATGAAGGTGGCTGGCGATGAATAGGCATCCGGTCTTCCGTAGCAATCGGACCTGCCTCATCGATCGGATGCCCAAGCACGTTCATGATACGACCCAGTGTGGCCTGGCCAACCGGTACCGAGATGGGTGCACCGGTGTTAGTCACGCTCAAACCACGCTTTAACCCGTCAGAGGTACCCATAGCGATGGTTCGTACCACTCCGTCACCGAGTTGGCCCTGAACTTCAAGCACCGTCTCGGTGTCTTCAACGTTCAATGCATCGTAGGTCTTCGGTACATCGGTACGCGGGAATTCCACGTCGATTACCGCACCAATGATTTCGACTATTCGTCCGTTACTCATGTTTGCTGTCTCACCAAAAATAAATTCGTGACCCTAAACCGCTGCCGCGCCGCCAACGATTTCGGAAATTTCCTGAGTGATTGCCGCCTGGCGAGCTTTGTTGTAAACCAGTTGAAGTTCACCGATAAGCTCACCTGCGTTGTCCGATGCGCTCTTCAAGGCAATCATGCGAGCCGACATCTCACACGCCACATTCTCAACCACTGCTTGATAGATCAGCGATTCGATGTAACGTGTCATCAGGTCATCGAGCACATCCTCTGCACTCGGTTCGTACAAATAATCCCAAGCGCTATTGCGCTCTTCGCCCAGATCAGCCACCGCAGGCAACAATTGCGATACTCGTGCAGTTTGGGTCATACTGTTAACAAATTCGGTATGCACTATGAACAAACGATCCAGACGCCCTTCGTCGTATTGATCGAGCATGACACGCATGGCACCAATCAATTCGCTGAGCTCAGGCGCATCACCAAGATCAGTGACCGAACCCACCACGTTGGCACCCATTCGAGCAAATGCCTGTGTGGCTTTCTTGCCGATGGTCACTACGTCGATCTCAGCGCCTTTCTCGTCC
>CALFBL010000097.1 GCA_937951695.1 uncultured Granulosicoccaceae bacterium
AAGGGTCGGGCGTTTTTGCTCTTCACCAGTTATCGCGCGCTTAACGAGGCCGCCGCGTGGCTCGAATCCCGGTTGGACTACCCCATACTGGTTCAAGGACAAATGCCCAAGCGTGAGCTGTTGGAAGAATTTCAGTCGCACGGAAACGCGGTGCTACTGGGCACCAACAGTTTCTGGGAAGGTGTGGACGTTCGCGGCGAAGCCCTATCGCTGGTGGTAATCGACAAGCTGCCCTTTGGCTCACCGGGGGATCCTGTCATGCGAGCGCGTATCGATCAGTTGCAACGCGATGGCGGTAACCCGTTTTTTGAATTCCAGGTACCGCAGGCAGCCATTGCGCTGAAGCAAGGGGTCGGGCGCCTGATTCGGGATGTGACCGATCAGGGTGCGCTGGTACTGTGTGATCCTCGCATTCGCACACGCGACTACGGGGAAGTATTCATCACCAGTTTGCCTCCCATGCCTATCACGCGCGATCTGCAGGAAGTGGAGTCGTTCTACGAACGCCTCAACGACCCTGAGAGCTCCGACGTTGCGCTGGTATGAGTAGCGGAAAAATACGATCGATGAATCTGGTTGCCTTTGATACCTCAACCGAAGCCTGTTCCGTGGCTGTGCAGGTCGGGGACGAGGTCCGGTTCGATCACCGCTTGGTGCAGCGCGAACACGCGGCGTTGTTGCTACCGATGTTGCAAGGCTTACTCAGCGAGTTTGCGTTGCTACCCCATCAGCTAGACGGCGTTGTGTTCGGACGCGGGCCAGGCAGTTTCACCGGGGTACGAATTGCAGCAGCGACCGCTCAAGGGTTGGCGCTAGCCGCTGATTGCGGTGTGCACGGTGTGTCTTCGTTGCAATCGATGGCGTTGGCGTGTGCCCGAATTCGGCGCGGCGAAGGAAAATCAACGGCAATGGTCATGGCAGCGATCGACGCCCGTATGAACCAGATCTACACGAATGTCTATCGAAGCGTTGGGGATGAGACACAACCAATGCCCGGTTCTTTGGGTGCGCTCGATGCGGCCACGTTGTCGTGGCCGATGGAACTACTTGAATTAGCAGACGAGCGAGTGGTAGAGCCAGAGAACTGCCTCTTGCAACTGGACAATGCAGCGTTCCAGCCAGCTTCTCCTATCAGTGACAGGGTGTTGTGTGGCTCGGGCGCTGAAGTGTATGAGGCAAAAATTCGCCGCGCGTTTGATAGTCTGGGCGGGGTTCAAGGCGCTACGATTGAACTGCAGCACGGAGTGTTTCCGCACGCTCAGGACTTACTCGCACTGACGCCATCAAACGCTGACGCGAGTTGGAAATCGCCTGAGCATGCGCAGCCGATATACTTGCGCAATAAGGTTGCCAAGACGCTTGCTGAGCGTACAAGTAATTGAATTTGCAGAAATAAGTCCCTATATTCAGGGCTTATAAGGTAAAGGGGCAGTGGATGGATAATCTAGTTAATTTAGGTATGGCATTTTGGGTCGGGTTCGCCATTGTGGTGTTGCTCATTCTGAATTCATCAGTCAAATTCATACCGCAGAACACCGCTTTTGTGGTGGAACGATTTGGTAAATTTCACAAGACAATGACCGCGGGTCTTAACTTCGTTTTTCCATTCATTGATCGAGTTGCGTATCGGGTGTCGTTAAAAGAGATGGCGCTAGATGTCCCGGGGCAATCAGCCATTACGAAAGACAACATCACGTTGAATGTGGATGGCGTGCTCTACATGAAAGTACTCGATCCAGAGAAAGCCAGCTACGGCATTGACAGTTACGTGTTCGCGGTAACGCAACTGGCACAAACCACCATGCGTTCCGAGATCGGTAAAATCACGCTCGATAAAACGTTTGAAGAACGCGATTCTCTAAACACCGCGATCGTCAACGCGATCAACGAGGCAGGTGCCACCTGGGGTACCACGTGTTTGCGTTACGAAATCAAAGACATTACGCCACCAAAGAGCGTTCTGGAAGCCATGGAGCGGCAGATGAAAGCCGAGCGGGATAAACGCGCGATCATTCTGGAGTCTGAAGGACAGCGCCAATCGCAGATCAACAAGGCTGAAGGTGAAAAGCGCGCTCAGGTACTGGCCGCTGAGGCGGTTCGGGAACAAAGTATCCTGGAAGCACAAGGTGAAGCGCAAGCGATCACCACCGTTGCTGCGGCGCAAGCCGAAGCACTTGATCTGGTTGGTCGGGCAGCGGCAAGTAAGGAAGGGCAGAAAGCGGTGCAACTCGACCTTGCTTCGAAAGCGATTTCGGCAAAAGCACAAATTGCGAAAGACTCCACCATTGTGCTGATGGACGGGGATAAAAGCGAAGCCGGGAAAGTCGTGGCTGAGAGCATGGCCGTAGTAGCTGCCATGAATTCCAGTGGTTCATTTAACGGTCCTGGCTGATGAGGGGAATCACTTGGATACTTTATTAAGCGGCATCCTGAGTAATCCAACCGCCGTCTGGTTTGCCATCGGCTTTGCGCTGCTGGCAATAGAAATTGTGGCGTTTGGTCTGGGCAGCGGGGTATTGTTGTTTGGCAGTATCGGTGCACTGATTACCGGAGCCTTGCTGTGGTTGGGTGTGGTGCCCAGCAACTGGCTCATTAGCGTAGGCAGTTTTGCGATAAGCACGGCAGTGGCTACAGCGCTGCTGTGGGTTCCCCTGAAGGAGATGCAGAGTGGGTCTGAATTGGGTCGTGACCAAAGCAGCGATTTTATCGGCCTTCAGTTTCGTCTGGGTACCGATATTACGCACTCGACGCCAGGTGTACACCCGTTCTCAGGCGTCAATTGGAAGGTAAAAATCAGCGATAAATCGGCCGAGTCTGCCATTGTAACTGGCACGCGCGTGACTGTGGTGGGAGTGGATCCAGGCGTGTTCTACGTCGTTGCCGATTGAGCGAGCCGTCGCGCACTCAAAGCCCCCAGCGCAACCGTGTGGTGGGGTATTTGTTGGCGACGATGATTGGCTCCATCATCGTTCGAGAGTTTTTACTTGTGCTGTCCGAGCCGTTGTTATGGCTGGCGATGCTGTGTGGCTGGGGCGCGGTTGCGTTGGTGGCTCGACGCATCACCGTACTGCAACGATCCCAAGTCAGCGCGATGGTTGTGGTGGGGTTGCTCGCGTTGTTGTACGTTCAATATCGAACCGGTACAGCCCCGTGGTTAACTGCCGCGACACAAAGTCTTGCACTGCTGACCATGATCCTGTCGGTGGGCTTTATCAAGCGCATTGCACTAAAAGCAATTGCCGCTGATGCACCAAATCCGCAAGGCTTTACCGCCTACCGCGATACGGTAATAAAGGTCGCGGTGTTTGGCGCCTTTATCAACATATCCGCTGTCATT
>CALFBL010000098.1 GCA_937951695.1 uncultured Granulosicoccaceae bacterium
CGTGATTTTGTACTGCTCGATACCCGAAACGATTACGAGATTCGTTCTGGCACCTTCACCCAGGCCGTGGACATCGCGCTGGATAATTTTCGTGATTTTCCCACCGTGGCCCGAGAGGCCATCGAGTCTGGAAAAATCCCCATTGACAAGCCTGTGGTGACCTTTTGCACCGGCGGCATTCGGTGTGAGAAGGCCGCGCCGTTTCTGTCGGAAGCCGGTATCAAAGAGGTGTATCAGATCGACGGCGGCATCCTTAACTGGTTTGAGCGCTACGGACGCGAACACTGGGACGGGGATTGTTTCGTGTTCGACGATCGGCACGTCATTACCCCTGAACTGGAAGAAACGAATTCCTGGTTGTGCCGCGAATGTCACACCGCCAGAGCTCCTGGTGTGTCCTGTGACTGCCAATCAGCATTCGATACGCGACCGTGAGCGTTTATTCGCAACGCGGGCCCTGTACGCGACTCAGGTCATAACTCGGCGGCAGAGATGGTGTAGGTTTTGCCCTGTTTGAGTTTCTTGTAGTTGCCAAAAATCTCGGTGAACGAGCGTTTCATATAACTGCGCAGACCGTTAATGGTGACCACGACAATTCGTCCACCCGGCTGCATGCGCTGTTTGGCGTCGTTAAAGGCCAGAGTGTAGAGCTCATTGCCGGTTTTGGCCGGTAGATTCGACACGATCAATGAGAACTGTGGCTCTGGCGGGACGGCCATCAGGGCGTTGCTTAAATAAGCGGATGCGTTGTCGAGGCCGTTGGCTTGGGCGTTTTTGTTGCTGTAGTCGATGGCGACAAAATCTTTGTCTATCAATTGAACCGAGCCAGTGGGTGCGGCCTTGGCAATCGCCAGTCCCAGAGGACCATAGCCACAACCAAAATCCAGCGCGGCCTCATCGGCGGCGATGTCCAGATGGTCGAGCAGCATTTTCGATCCTTCATCGATCCCACGGGGTGAAAATAGGCCCCAGGTTGAACGGAAGTGCAAAGTATTGCCCAACAGCTCAGCGCTGAATTTCAAGTCCGCGCGAAGCGCTGCGAGGTGGAGATCGGTATCGTGCACAGCCATGACACTCTAAATTTTCACAAGAAAGATCGACTAGCTTATCGTTTTACGCCTCGCCAGGCCTTCGCACCATGCAATTCGGGCTGGTTTTGGGTAATCTGGAGGGCATTCTCTATTTATCTGGCTGTTCACATGCGTTTGATTTTGCTCGGTGGTCCTGGAGCTGGTAAGGGCACGCAAGCTGCGTTTCTCACAGAACGCTATGACATTCCCCAAATTTCCACGGGCGACATGTTGCGAGCGGCGGTCAATGCGGGCACGCAGCTCGGCGCAGCGGCCAAAGCGGTGATGGATCAGGGAGATCTGGTATCCGACGATATCATCATCGGCTTGGTGAAGGAGCGCATTAAGGAGAGCGATTGCTCCAATGGATTTTTACTCGATGGCTTTCCGCGTACCTTGGCACAAGCCGATGCGATGAAAGAGGCGGATGTGAAGATTGATGCGGTCGTTGAGATCGATGTGGATCACGAAGAGATAGTCAAACGTATCAGTGGTCGCCGTATTCATGAGTCGTCGGGTCGCAGTTATCATGTGTTGTACAACCCGCCCAAAGAGGAGGGTATGGACGATGTGACGGGCGAGCCCTTGTGTCAACGCATAGACGATTCAGAAGAGACGGTGCGCAAGCGGCTGAACATTTATGAAAAACAGACCGCGCCACTAAAAAGCTATTACAAGCAGTGGGCGGATGTGGGCGGTGCAAACGCACCGCGCTACCTTAAGGTCAATGGGTTGGGCGACGTCTCAGAGATCAGCGCCCGCATCGTCGACGGTCTGAGTTAATCAGCGCTGATTTTTACGCTTCTGCAGAAACGCCTGATGCGATTCATCGCTGCCATCGTGAAATGATCCTGTCCATAGATCGATCGGCATTTCCAGCCCACCGTAATTGCAGGTGACATACCGATGGTGCAATTGGTGGTGAAAGGTGCCCAAAGGCAGGATGACTTTGCCGCCACGCACAATGCCTTGAAAGCCTGTGTGCGTGGTTGCCGCCGACAGGGTGAAGTACATCAAGTGAAAGGCAAGCAGGAACGGGGTGGACGGCACCACGAAGTGGATGAGAATGGTGCTTAGATAGATCACGTGTTCCACCGGGTGCATCGACAAGCCAGACCAAGGTCCTACATTGGTGTTTCGATGGTGCAGCGCGTGCACACGTTGGTACAGCTTGGTGCTGTGGATAAGCCGGTGAATCAGAAAAAAGTGGGTGCTCTCCCACATCGGAATCAGCAAGATTAATACGATAAGCCAAAGTGTGTGTTCCGGCAGACTGAGCTGTGGCGCATAGCCATTGGCGAGACACCACACCATCAAGACTTCGTAGGCCGTCCAGACGGTTACGCCGCTGGCCAGGGTCCAGAACATATTGTCGTGTACCTGTGAGCGAAACGTGAAGGTGCGATTGGCCGTTGCGAATGCTCTGGCGTCGTAGCGCCGCTCATTGCCTTGTTTTTTAGCGGTATAGAAGTACCAGTGCAAACCGCCTGCAACCAGACTCATTAACGCTAAGTTTCTTGCGTACACGGTGACCACCCAGCCTAGAGCTAGCGTCTCGCTCTCAGCCACAGAGGGTTGAAAAAACAGACTCGCCACTGTGGCCAAGCCCAGAATGATCATTCGCTCGGTGATTGGGAACCAGCCCTTAACTACCCACGCGCCAATCGATTTGATGTTCAGTGGCCATTGGAAATAGGGCGATGGGTTAAGCGGCAAGGGCGGCGTATAGTGCCAGGTGGTTCGTTTAGGTTTGGTTGTCATAACGGCTACTGGATATCAGGATAAAAGCGTGTTGACTGCGGCGCCACTGGTGGCGGCTAGGGCAGAAAGGGCTGTTCCCCACGGCCAGTCAACCGCACTCATTTTTATCGGCCACCGTTTCAGTGTCGCATAGTTGGTTATGTTATAGGTACCGTACGCGATGAATCCCACCACAGCACCGTACACGGCGGCCGATCCAACTGAGGTTTGCTCCTGTTCGGGGCGAACCGCCAGTATCACCAGGCCAGCAGCGAACAGTAGATAGAAGCCCGCGGCCGGGGCGGCTTTAATTTTCTCCAGTTTTAATTGCCCCAGTTGATCAGCGTAAAACCTCTTGGCAACAAGCCCTAGCCAGATAAAATCGGCGGTAAAAATCGTGCCGATAACCGCTAGATAAATCAGTAGCCAATCGATCATTGTGCGTTCCAGGTGGGCGCCCAAGGTACGAGGTCTTCATTGCAGATGCGGTAACCGGTTGTGGTCAGTGCACGAATGCTCACCATCTCAGCATCGGACAGGTCAAAACCAAGGACATCAAAGTTCGCGGCCTGATTGGCTCGTTTGGTCGACATGGGGTTGATGGACACGCCTTGTTGCAGAATCCAGCGCAGCACCACTTGCGCAGCGCTCACATCGTGGGCTTTAGCTATGTCGTCAAACAACGGGAATTCGAACACCTTGCCGCGCGCCACCGAGCAATAGGAAGCCAGAGAAATACCGGTCTCTTTGGCGGTCTTCAACAGCAGGCTTTGATCGAGCAAGGGATGAAATTCGACTTGGTTTATGACCAACGGGGATGAACAATGCGCTTTGGCAATACGCATCTGCTTCGGGGTGTAGTTACTGACCCCGATGTGTTGGGCAAGGCCTTGTTGCTGCGCTTGTTGCAGCCAATCCAGACTCGGGCGCACATCATCGTCCCCGGGAGGCCAGTGCACCAGCAACACATCGAGCGCTGAGATCTGTAATTCTTTAAGCGATTGTTCAACAGACGGGATGAAGGCTTCAGCTGAGAACTCGGAGGTGGGCACTTTACTGGTGATCCACACATCCGATCGGTTAAAATCGCTTCGAGCCAGAACTTTGCCAACATCAACTTCGTTGGCGTACATTTGCGCGGTATCGATAGCGCGATAGCCGACATCCAAAGCGCTTTCGAGAGCTGTCTCCAGCTCCGTCCCTTTAAGAGGGAAAGTCCCAAAGGCTCGTTCGTTGCCAGTCTGGAAATACATGGTGTGATCCTGAACCGTGTGGGTACAGGATCAGTGTACTCGGCGTTGCGCATCTCGAGGGCCTGCGATATCACATCAGCGGGTGGGGTTGATCGGCGGGGTATTTGATAACACAACGGGTAGCACACCAGAATGGCGAGGGGCAGCTTGATCCCGGCGCCATTCTGGTGTGAAACGCACGGGATCGGTGCAAGTGTTAGGTACGCGCGGTGACCTGAACCACGTGATATCCAAATTGAGTTTTGATAGGGCCCTGAACATCGTTGATTTCGCCATCAAAACAAGCGGTTTCGAATTCTGCCACCATTTGGCCTCGGCCAAAGGTACCCAGTTCGCCACCGTTGTTGCCCGACGGGCAGCTGGAATGTTTTTTAGCGGCGGCTGCGAAATCTTCGCCGCCCTTGATTTCATCGATTATCGACTGACATTTTTCTTCGCTGTCGACCAAAATGTGGCGGGCAGTGGCTTCACTCATGACTTCGGTTTCCAGATGCCAAACGCATCTTGTTGTGGGGGAGGGGGCGGTGGCACGGTAGCGGTCTGTTGTTGCTTGCTGACATCGTTTACCACGTGTTGCATGAACGCTGCGAGCTCATCAACGAGTTTGGTTTTCTGCTCAATGGGCATGTCTTGCTGGCCAAGCAGAAAGCCGACGACTGCACACAAATATTGTGAGGTGACCCCTGGATCATCGGCCTTGTCGTCGTGAGTTTTTACCACCGCTGACAATTCGCTCACCAGCTGGTGTGACAGTTTTAATTCGCTCATGCGTACTCAATGCCTTGCCGTAGCGAATAGGCTACGGTGCCTTTATCGGAATTTGACTCGTGAGCCTCGTGCCGGTCCATGGCCCGGGCGTCGAGTTGCAGACACTCACTGTGCATATGCACCTTATTACAAACGGGGCAACGGTGCCATTGGGTGATAACCCGCCCTGCAGTTTCCTGTCGTTCCAGCAACATTGAGCTGCTGCAGCCGTGGCATTTCATAAGGTTATCCCGCGTTCTTAAACTGAGTTCGCATTGATAGGTCTGTTAAACCTTCGACATCAGTTGTTGTCTTTGTCAGCGCCTTACTGTCAGCTCTGGACATGGCTGATTGAATACACAGACATCTGGTAGGCGGATTATAAGCTTTTTTGAGTTCCCTAATTACACCAATTCGTCCATTTTTTAGTCCTGTGGGTACTTGTTTTTTATCGCAAATTGGGTTTCGCATATCGTTTGTGATCGGGTTGGGCTTTGGGTATTGGGTGGGTGGGGATCATCACCGCAGCGCCGTCGCGCAGCGGGTGTTTTTGCAACATCCATCAGCCTTGCTACGTTAAATGGATTCGCAACAAAATGAATCTTGTTGCTGTTCATTTGTTAAAGATTCTGGAAGCTTTCCGTGCTTGGGGAATGGTTGGTTGCCACGGAAAGGGCAGAGAATTCAAATACGAATACGTTACACGTGTCTCAAGGCTTTATTGAAATCGTCTTAACGAGGAAGGTATGGGATGGTTGCTGACGACAGTGGTAGAAAGCGCGGTCAGCACCGGCGTTGTCGAACGCAGCAGCTTTGCTCATGTTTGCGTGGATTCTACCGTGATGGAGAAGAACATTGCTCACCCGCCAGACAGCGCATTGCTTGAAAAAAATGCGTGGCCAGTTGGTGGATTTCATGCAAGAAAACAACTCAAGCATTCGACAAACCTACTCCAGACAGGGACCTCGAACGGCGCAGCAGGTCGGACGACATGCTTAAGCAAAGGCAATTTCAAGATTGGTTCTCTCACGGAGTAGTCTCGGCTTCGACGTAGTATTGCCAGCTTGAGTGATCTGATGAGGCTAATGCGACATCTTTAAAGTCTCAACGCTTCCCCGAAACCTTTCCACCCTGAAAAATCAACGACAACAACCCCAGCGCAGCGGACGCCAAAATCAACACCAGTGACACGGCATTTAGCACGGGGGTTGATCCCTGTTTAAGCTTGTCGAACATCGTGATGGTCAGTGGTGAATCCGATCCCACCAGCATCAAGGTGGTGTTGAAGTTTTCAAAGCTCATCAAGATGGCCACGAGCGCCGAAGCAACAATGGCGGGCATGAGGAAGGGAAGAGTTATCTGCCGGATGGCGCCCCATTTGCTGGCGCCGAGATTCCGTGCCGCCTCTTCAAGGCTGGGATCGAACTTTTGCAAACGCGCTGAGATAACCAGCGTGGCAAAGGTGGTGATGAACGAGAACTGACCCAGAATGATAAGGATCAGACCAGGGCGCAGTCCGTCAAACCATAACCCCGTTGCGTCTTCAAGTGTGTTGGCGATGGAGCTGGCAAACACCAGGATCGAGATGCCGAGGATCACACCGGGAATGATCAACGGTAGCAGCATCAGTATGTACAGCAATGCCTTACCGCGAAAGTCGTGTCGCACGAACAGAAAAGCGTTACAGGTGCCTACCGTCACCGACAGGCCCGATACCCATGTGGCAACGAATGCGGATGTGCCGATGGAGCGGAGTATTGAGCGTTCGTGAAACACTCCGATAAAGGGTGCTTCGGTGCCATTGAACCATGCAAGCGTGAAGCCTTCCCAAGGGAGTGAGGGAAAGACGCTGTTGTTGAAGGCAAAG
>CALFBL010000099.1 GCA_937951695.1 uncultured Granulosicoccaceae bacterium
CACGTGATCGTGCTTACGCAGCGGTGCGTAAGGTTCGGTAACGCGCAGTGAGCCTGACATGCCCAGATGCAACAGCGCTTCACCGTTGTCGGTATGCAGTTGAATGTATTTTCCACGTCGCGACACCTTGCGCACGATGTGGCCCGTTAAGGCGTCGATTTCTGCGGGAATTGGCCAGCGCATCTGACGCTGGTGTATGTGCAGCTGTTGTATCCTGCGTCCTGTAATGTGGGGGGCAATGCCACGGCAGGTGGTCTCAACTTCTGGCAGTTCTGGCATGTGCTCAGATTAACGCGGTGGAAACAGCCACGGTACTTCATCCAGCGGCACAATGTAGGCGTAGCCAGTGCCAGCGGCTTGAATCGCTGCGTATTGGTCGGTAGCGTAAGCGACCCACTTCGTGCGGGTGTCGCCCGTCTCCACGGTTAATGCGCGCTCCGATAAGATGGGTGGGTTATCGGCGCGTGGCCAACTGACGTATTGCTGGGCAACCAGAGTTGTAGCTGCCGCCAACGCTTCAGCATCAAACCGCTCGCCACTGCCACCGCTGATGCGGGTGAGTCCATCGCCCCACAATCGTAAATCGGCCAGCGCTGAAACACCGCCTTGCAGAAACGGCAGTACCCAATCGGGTACAAAACGCACTCGGGTCGCATACAGGGCGTGACGCCGCGAACCATCCACAGTTAGCTGACCGATCTTAACCTCGTAATCATTAAAGACGACTGTGACTTCGGGGGTGTCCAGTCCTGTGGCAATCAGATCCACCGACGAGAGGGCGTAGCCCGGATCGGGGTTAGTGTACATGGTTAGTAGTGGCAGTATGCGTTGCTCGTTGGCGGGCAGTTGCACAGGGGCGGTGATGCTCCACGGGTATTGCAAGTCCTCACCTCGTTCCAGTTGAATTGGCTCTTTGCCCGCTTGGGTGATGGTGATGACCTGCACATCGTCTGCGACGCGTGTTGGCTCGGCTACAGCGCTGTTATCGCGTCTTTCAAGAAAAACTATGGCGGCCACCAAGCACGCGAGAACCGCCGCCAGTGACCAGGTCAAGCGTTTGCGCTTCGCGGCGTGCCCCGGTGCTTCTCGACCCATCAAGCGGTTGCTGATTTGGGTCGCCGCCGCCAGGCCACAAAGCCTGCGGCACTTAACAGAGTCAATGGCACGATAACGAGAAAAGCTGAAGTCAGAGCGATAACGTCGGTGCTGGTCAGTTGCAGTTCCGCATCAATTGCGGGAGTTGTTACAAATTCCAGCGCGGCTGCATCCCCGCTTAACCACAGGTACAAACTCTCAATAAAAGCAAGGTTCGCGCCATTGCCAAGATAGGCACTGGCGCCAAAATCGGCATCCCCAATAACCACGATGCGTTGATCGATGTCTTCTATCTGCCGTTCGATCGCCACACCAAGAATCAAGGGGCCAGCTACTTCTCCGTTGTCTTCATCAAATTGTAGTTCGCCTTCGATCTCGCCGATTTCTGTCCAGCTGGCTTCGGGAGTTTGCAACAGCACCGCGGTATCCTGTCCGGCCAGTGGTGTGACCGCAAAGGCTTGCGCTTGAGGCAGTAGCACCGGATTGGTTAATTGCCGCGTGGTGGGGTGGGGGATAAAACGATCGAGCACCACAAACGTGGGTGAGCCCTGCACCAGTTGTTGGCTAGCAGCATCGATCACCCGACCAGGCAGGCTTTGTATACCCAGTTCATCGGCGAAACGTTGCAATCCGGCACCGTCTTCGGCGTGGGTGTCCGCTTCCTGGAGCCAAAGCAAATTGCCGCCGCGTTGCAACCATTCGTGAATACTGGCGATCTCGCCGGGGAAGTAGGCTCGGCGCGGGTCGGCAATGACCACCAGATCGTAGTTGTCGGGCAGGCGTGGATCGCTCACCAGACTGTGTTCGACCACTTCGATGCCGATGCTCGCCATGGCTTCAGTAACCAATCCCCAATCGTTGTTGGTGGCTAGCAGCGCGCTGCGCTCGTCGTGGCCAGTGATAAACGCGATGGTGTGATTAGCGTTGCTGGCAAGTTGTCGGAATACACCGGTTAGCGCTCGTTCGGAAACGGCTTGCAGGCGTCGTTCGTTACCACCGTTGCGAATGATCAGTTCGCCCCCGGGGTTGGCATTTAAAGCTCGCGTTTCGGCCGGGTTGGTATCGGGATTAAGGAAGCTCAGCTGTAGATCGGGGGTGTGGGCTTGATAGCGCGCAATGAGTGATTCAACCGCACCGCGCGCGTTCGGATTCGGGCCCATCACTGCGATGATGTCGGTCGTACCCGGCAAGGCTTGCACGGCTGCCACTGATGAGTCGGTGATCGTGTTGCGTTTGTTGGCGGTCAGATCAAAGTAGGTCGCGTAGCGCTCGGAGAACCAACCCAAAGCGAGCACGATGCCCAGACACAGAACGCCAAGCAATACGTGTTGTTTAATGGAACGTCGCATTACCGATTCACATGCCGCAAGGCGTCGAGTCGAATGATGGTCAGAGCCAGAAACAGGGCGATGTACAGCACAAAATACAACACATCGTTGGTGGCGACATAACCTTGATGAAAGCCGCCGATGTGGCTGGCCAGAGACGCTGCTTGAAACCCGGGAATGGGTATGGCAGTAAAGGAGGCTGTGCCGATCAGCCAGACCAGCGCAAGCGTTGCGAGACTGGCAAGAACCGCGACCATCGCATGGCGAGTCAGCGACGAGAAAAACAACCCGGTGGCCGTGCATGCCGCCGCCAATAAATACAACCCCGATAGTGCTGCAGTAACTTGCAACCAGTCGACGGTGCCTAAAAAACTCAGGCCGATAAACATCACCAATGTGACCGAGAGAGTGGCGCACAGTACCGCGGTAACCCCCAAAAATTTTCCCAACACCAGAGCCGTTGTGCCGACCGGTGAGGATTGCCACAACGCCAGCGTGTCGAGGCGATACTCATCGCTAAAACTTCGCATCGAGAACAGTGGACCGAGCAGTAAGGTGATGATGGAGGCTGGTGCGATGAAACGCGTGGTCAGCCAAGCGGTAAGTCCTGGCGGATGGTCCAGCAAGGCAAGCTCTGCCTGTCGTTCCAGATACACCTCGACCTGTTGCAGAAACAAAAACGCAAACACCCACGACAGCAGGGCGGCGATGATCCAGGTGATCGGTAAACGCAACAGACTGATGCCTTCGTGCTTGGCAATGATTCCGATCATGCGTCGAGGGTGTCCCGGGTGTTCGAGTTGGAGTTCGGGTAGGGGCTAACGGCGTTATTATCGGCCGGGTGCAGCGGCGCTTTTGGCGTACCGTACTGCACCAGATTGGCAAACAGCGTATCCAGCTCATCGCGATTGAACATCGCCGGTGCACTGTGGGCTTGCGCCGGTTCTGCGTCGTTGCTGCCATGGTCTGCGGCGTATTCGCGTGCAACGATTCGTCCCTGGTGCATCACCGCAATCTGGTTACACACAGCTACGGCTTCGGGTAACAAGTGGGTGGAGAAAATGACTGCGGCCTCTTCGCCCAGTGTCTTGATCAGGCGACGCATGCTGTGCATCTGATGCGGGTCGAGTCCGTTATTGGGTTCGTCGAGCAAAATCAGTTTGGGTCGATGGACAATCGCTTGCGCCAAACCGACGCGTTGACGAAACCCTTTCGACAACGACGATATCCGGCTGGACGCCACGTTGTTGAGATCACACACGGTTAAGGCGTAGTCGATCGACGTACGCAGCTGCTTTTTCGGCACGCGACGCAGCTGCGCAGCAAGTTTTAGATAGGCAGTGACTTTCATGTCCGGGTACAAGGGAGGGGTATCGGGCAGATAACCCAATTGCGCGCGAGCGAAATTGGGCTGTTCACTCAAGGACTGGCCATGGATGTTGATGTGTCCGTTGTCGGGGACCAATAGGCCTGCCAGCATTTTGAGCGTGGTGGACTTGCCCGCACCGTTTAACCCCAGCAACCCCAGTACGTCTCCCTGGCGCAACTGCAGCGAAATATCGGCGACACGAACGGATGGCGTGATATCTCGCATCAGCGCGCGGGCATCAAGCAATAGGGGTAGGTCGGTCTGCATGAGGGTGAGTATAGTGAACTGTGCGGTTTCAGGCAGGCACAAAAAAGCCCGACTAGGCCGGGCTTTCAGTACCGCAAGAATGCGCTAGGGCGACTGCCTGCCCAAGCAGTTACTTGATTTTGGCTTCTTTGTACAACACGTGCTGACGGACAACCGGATCGAACTTCTTGATTTCCATCTTTCCAGTCATGGTGCGTTTGTTCTTGGTGGTCGTGTAGAAGTGACCGGTGCCTGCTGATGAGACAAGTTTGATTTTATCGCGCATGGTGTTGGACCTCTGGGGTTAGACCTTTTCGCCGCGGCCGCGGAGCTCTTTCAGAACCGAGTCGATGCCGTTTTTGTCAATAATGCGCATGCCCTTAGAAGACAGACGCAGCTTGACGAACCGGTTTTCACTGGCCACCCAAAATTTATGGGTGTGGAGGTTCGGCAGAAATCGGCGCCGAGTGCGATTTTTAGCGTGTGACACGTTGTTGCCGCTCATAGGAGCTTTGCCGGTCACTTGACATACTCGAGACATGATGTCGAATACCTAGGAAATTTGGGATGCGTAGCCCGGCAAGGATAGCGAATCTTGTGCCGCTTCACAACCGTTTCAGAACATCTTTTTCCGAGTTCGAGCTATCCTGTTCACCCCGCAATCCCCGAAATCTCAAGGTTTCACGCTGGAAGCTATGGACAAAGTGTTTCTCACCGGCCTTTGCGTCAACACGATTGTCGGGATTTATCCCGAAGAGCGTGTCAAAAAACAGTCCGTGGTGATTGATCTGGAATTGGGGTGTGATATCCGCAAAGCGTCTGAATCCGGCGATGTAGCTGATGCGCTGGATTACCACGCTCTGTCTCTGGTGTTGGTGGAATTCATTGAAAAGAGCCGCTACGGGTTGATTGAGGCCATGGCTGAAGACATCGCGACGCTGATTCTGAGTCAGTATCGGGTGACTTGGCTGCGGCTGACGTTGCACAAGCCTGAGGCCTTGTCCAACAGCCGGGATGTTGGGCTGATTATCGAGCGCGAGGCGAAGGCTCAGCCATGATGAATTCCGTACCAGTCCCGGATGCTATCGCCCAGGCGCACAGCCGAGAACTGACAGCCCGCCTGGTGGAGTCTGCCGAGCAGGCTAGTTTACCGGTTTCGGTATTTATGGATCGCTGCCTGTATGAGCCCGGGCTGGGTTACTACATGGCGGGTTCGCAGAAATTTGGTGCAGACGGCGATTTTATCACCGCCCCGGAGGTGTCCCCACTGTTCGGCGCTTGCGTGGCTGAGCAATGCGCAGAAGTACTGGCCCTGTGTGGTGGCGGGTTGCTGGAAATGGGGGCAGGGTCCGGGCGTCTTGCTTTAAGTGTTATTAATGCACTGGATGATTCTCTGTGGTCGCACTATTGGATTGTTGAGCCGTCCGCCGATCTGCAAAGCCGTCAGTCGGAGTTTCTCAAACAGAATTTATCGGCTGCCCAGTACGACAAGGTGACCTGGCTGCAGACCCTGCCCGAGTCCTATACTGGCGTTGTGCTTGCGAACGAGGTTATGGATGCCTTGCCCGTCGAGCGAGTCATTAGAACCGCACAGGGTTTCAATATTGAGGCGGTTGCCGCCACCGGCCAAACCAATATGCCTCTGGCGGTGGCCGAACAGGATCCAACCAAGCTCTCGGAGGGTCTGTACAGCCAGATAGACACGACACTGGCAAAAATTGAGAAGGATCTGGGCCGCGACTGGCCGGTGGGTTATCGTTCCGAGGTGTCGTTGATGCTGCCCGCTTGGATCCACAGCCTAGCGGATAGCTTGACCCAAGGCGTGCTGCTACTCATCGATTACGGCTATCCGCGCCACGAGTACTATCTCGACGAACGCCTTCACGGCACCTTGCAGTGCTTTTACCGCCATCATGCGCACAGTGACATCACGTTCTGGCCGGGCCTGCAGGACATCACCGCCCATGTCGATTTTACTGGCGTGATCGAAGCCGGTGACGCGGCGGGGCTTGAGCTACTGGGCTACACCGCGCAAGCGCCGTTTTTGTATGGTTGTGGCCTGGCCGAGAAAGCGACGACTCAAAGCGCGTTGTGGCATGCGCCTGCTACGGACGCAACCGCCAGTCGTATCCAACAACAGCAAGCTGTCAACCGCCTGAGCCTGCCCGGAGAGATGGGCGAGCGCTTTCAGGTCATGGCGTTGGGCCGGGGTATTGAGGCCTCGTTGTGCGGTTTTTCACTGTTGGATTTATCGCACCGTTTATAGGGGTGACGCTTTAGTGCGGGACTTGCAGTTGCATTGCCTTGCCGCCAAGTTCGTGTACGGAATCATTGGCTCGAATGGTGACCTCAGCAATATTCGCAGGTATGGCAAGCGTTAGCGAACGAGTGAAGGGCATTTCGTTTTCGTGAGGATGGTGCAAAATGCGGCTGCCCAGAACGGTGCCGTCCGGTGCCACGACATCCCAGCGATCGGCATA
This sequence comes from uncultured Granulosicoccaceae bacterium, assembly GCA_937951695.1. Lineage (GTDB taxonomy): Bacteria > Pseudomonadota > Gammaproteobacteria > Granulosicoccales > Granulosicoccaceae > Granulosicoccus. The sequence goes on from CALFBL010000099.1 coordinate 6,519, forward strand.
ATGGTCCCAACCGGTATCACCATGATTCAGTGTTGCGCTGATGGTGAATTGGCCGTTCGAGGTTTTCGTGATGGTCAAGTCGATCACATCAGCTTCGCCGGCGCTGATGCTGCAGCTGGCAGCGATAGCGAGGCAAAAGGCGGTAGCCATGGCTGAGGATCGTGCGCTGCGCAGTGCGAAGGGTAATTCTTTTAAGACGGGTAATATTTTTAACATGGGAATGACATGTCTTCTGTAAGTGATGAGACCGTACCAGATCGAGTCCGTGAGCACCACGGCAAGCCGTATCTGGTGCCGCCAGTGCTATTGTTCTCGATGTTGATGGTACCGATGGTGATTAATTGCTTTTTTATGGTGTATTCGTTGGTCGGTTGGATACTGGAAGGGCGCGATAAATTTAATTGGGAGCTTGAGGCGGTCACGGTTGCGTTTCGGGTGGCGGCGGTCGTGTTGGGCTGGTGTGCGTTGCAGTTGCTGTACGCCCAATGGAAACGATTACCTAGCCGTCATATTCTCCGAATTTCGAGTTACGGTCATATTGTCATCGCAGTTCTCATGACGCTTTCTGTCATCATTACCGCACGTTTGTGACCGAATCAGTTCTTACTATGGCATTGATGACCGATAACAAGCACAGGTGCGCTTGTACCGCAGCTGCATTTATTGAGACTGGATTCACACTTACCGATCATGACCTTTGATTTTCATCCGAAAGGCTTGCTGACCGTTCAGCACCTGCGCTTTAAACGCTTGTGGGTTTCCGTCGGAATATTGATGGTGATCGGTATTCTGTGCTTGTCTTTAATTAGCATCCCAGCCTCAGTGATGAAGTTTCTATGGAGCGACAAAGTGCTTCACGGCGTTGTCTATGCCGCCTTGATGGGCTGGTTTGCTCAGATCTATCGTCATGACCTTGCTCGACTGGGGTTAGTGATCGGATTCATTGCATTGGGCATCGGCATTGAATACCTTCAGGGGATGACGCCATCGCGCAATTTTGATATCGCTGATATGGTGGCCAATAGCTGCGGAGTCGTATTGGCCTGGGCCTTGTCGTATACCTTCTTTGGCACCATTTTGGAGCGCTTCGAAGCGTTGTTGCCCAAGCGGCCCGTCGCGCTCTAGATCAGTTCATTCGTTCAGGTCAATGGCTGGCGGTCAATTACGGCCAATGATGGCGGCATCAACGCCAATCGATCGGCGGTGTACACTTTGCCTTTGCACGGCTTGCGTTCTGTCCTCAAGCCGCCGTTATCCAGGAATCCCAGTGGCATCAGTCAAAGCGTTCATTACCAAACCAGCCGTTTTTTGCAGTGCCTTGTTTGCAGCGGCCTGTTCATCATCCCCGATACAAGGGCCTTCGATCACCGCTGTGCAAGACAGCCTTGAATCGGATGCCACTCCAGAATCGTTGGCGATGTGTCCGTCGTCACCCAACTGTGTCAGCTCTCAAGCAACAGACGGTGCAACCCGAGTCGATGCCTTTCAATTGAACGGTGCATCGCCTGCTGATTTCCAGAGGTCTTTGGCCAGTGCCGTCGAAGCCGACGGAGGTGTGGTTAAAGATTTACGCGACGGTTATTTATGGGCAACCTACACCTCATCAGTGTTTCGTTTTGTTGATGACATTGAATGGTTGTATCACCCAGGCTTTGAAGTATTTGACGTGCGCTCAGCATCGCGGGTGGGCTATTCCGATTTGGGTGTGAATGCCAAACGGGTTGAAAGGTTGCGTAAGGTTTTAAATCCTTAGTTGTTCAACCTTGCGTCTTGCCTTGTTTGGATCGCACGAAGCGTTTGAGAGCGTGGCGCTGTGCCAGCCGAATCGCTTCTGCAATGTCGCTTTTCACTTCCGTGTTTTTCGCAATGCTCTGCGCATCGACATTTTGCAGCGCCTTGGCGGCTTCCTGCAGATAGATTCGTTGTGGGTATTTGGCGTTTTCCATACCACTTCGGCCGCGTTTGTCGCATTCGCACACCGTTAAAAAATCGTCCAGGCGCTCGGGCCGTCTCAACACGTCCAACGCCAGCAGCAGTTTGTGCAGCGACTTGTCGGTTAATTCCAGTGCGCGGTGCGCGTGCAGATGCCAGCGGGTCACCAGCACCGCCAGTTGCTTGGTATTTTTTTGCACACGCAACCGTTCACTGAGCGAAAGGGTAGGTGCGATGCCTCTTTCTTCATGGCCAATGTGGGCGGGCAATTCATCGACTGGGGTCAGTGCTTTGCCCAGGTCGTGGCAGATCGCACAATAGGCATGGGTGGCATTGCCCGGTGACTGTGCGGCTCTGGGGGGGATTTGAATCTGACCACATTATCCCCCATCAAAGGATCATCCTCCGCACCTGATTTCCGCGGCAATATCGCGCCATTCGAAATAAACGCGAC